>NZ_JAZHLK010000008.1:0-106364 GCF_036549515.1 Aurantimonas sp. E1-2-R+4
GCCCGCACCCTCGAAAAGGTGCTCACGATCATCTGAAATCGTTGCTCACGATCCCGCGAAATCTCTGCTCACGATGCGGTGAAATCCGTGCTCACGATGCGGTGAAATACGCAACCGGGAGGGCGGAGCCCGAGCGGGGGGCTCATGTGCCTGCCATAAGTGGCCTGGTTTTGCTCCGCCTAATGGCCGGATTTTACTCCGCCGTTGACAACCTCCTTCAAGGCGCGGCGTATTTCTCCATCTGTAAGGCTTGGCATTGGGCTCTCCCATTGGATTTCGAGTGGGGTCTCCAGAAGGGTAAAAGGGGTCGGCGACTGGGGTCAAAAGGGAGGTTGATCCCCCTAAAAACCGACCCCAATTTGCCACAATATCCGGGAGTACGACAAGTCGCAAAACGAATATGTTTCAATTGGATAGAGCGTTATCCTGCGTGACAGAAATAGACCCTGTGGGATGGTTGTGGACGAGGATGATCGCGGTCGCCGACAATTCGAGCGCCCGTTTGACCACCTCGCGCGGATAGACCGGCGTATGGTCGACCGTGCCCGTGCCCTGCACCTCGTCGGCGATCAGGGCGTTCTTCCGGTCGAGGAACAGGATGCGGAACTGCTCCCGCGTCTCGTAGGCCATCGCCGCCTTGCAATAGTCGAGGACCGCCGCCCAGGACGACAGCACCTCGCGGCTTTTCACCGCCGATCGCATCGCCCGCTGGTTGACCGCAGCGACGATGGCGATATCGAGCGCCACGGCGTCCTTGACCCCTGGCACTTCCATCAGCCGGCGCGGCGGCGCGTTCAGCACTTCCGCCAGCGAACCGAACCGGGCGATCAGCGCCTTGGCGATCGGTTTGACGTCACGGCGAGGGATGGTGCGAAAGAGGATCAGTTCCAGCAATTCGTAATCGGCCAGCGCCGTGGCGCCGGCGTCGCTGAACCGCTCGCGCAGGCGATCGCGGTGGCCGTCGTGGTGCTTGGGCGCAGGCTTGGCGTGGCCGGCGGCAGCCGTCGTTCGCGGTGAAGGAGCCTCGCCGAGGCCGGGAAAATCCGGTTCGTCGTCGGAGCCGGAATGCGTCATCGCCGGGCGGCTATTCCGCCGCGCCGGCTAAGGGCTCGACCGTCAGCCCCGGCGTGTCGAGCCCGGCGGGCGACAGGGTGAAGACCTCGCAGCCGGTCTCGGTCACCCCGACCGTATGTTCGTATTGGGCGGACAGCGAGCGGTCGCGGGTGACGGCGGTCCAGCCGTCGGAAAGGATCTTCACATGCGGCCGGCCGATATTGATCATCGGCTCGATGGTGAAGACCATGCCGGGACGCATTTCCGGTCCTTCGCCCCGCCGACCGTAGTGCAGGATATTCGGCGCGTCGTGGAACAGCTTGCCGACGCCATGACCGCAGAAATCGCGCACGACCGAGCAACGCTCGGATTCCGCGTAGGTCTGGATCGCCTCGCCGATATCGCCGGTATGGCCGCCCGGGCGCACGGCCTCGATGCCGAGCAGGAGCGAACGATAGGTGATGTCGCACAGCCGTTCGGCGGCGCGCTTGACGCGGCCGACCGGGTACATGCGCGAGGAATCGCCGTGGTACCCATCGTGAATGAAGGTCACGTCGATATTGACGATGTCGCCTTCCTTCAGCGGCTTGTCGTTCGGTATGCCGTGGCAGACCACATGATTGATCGAGGTGCAGACGCTCTTGCCGTAGCCGCGATAGTTCAGCGTCGCCGGAAACGCGTCGTTGGCCAGCGCGAAGTCCACGACATAGCGGTCGATCGTCTCGGTGGTCACGCCCGGCTCGACGATGGCGGCGAGGCCGTCGAGACAGCGCGCGGTGAGCTGGCAGGCCCGCCGCATCCCCTCGAACGCCGCGGCGTCGTACAGACGGATCGCGCCGGTGTTGCGGGTCGGGTTCGGTTCGGCTTCGAGATAAGTGGTCATGGTCGGGACGCGGTATCGACGATCGGAAGGGCGGTCACGGGACGGATGGCCGTCAAGCTGATGTCGCATCGAACGGCATGGGCTTCAACCCCTCGTGCGCGCGCAACGGCGAATGCGGCGGCGTAGGCCGGGTCCAGATCGGCGGCGAAGGCCACGCGGTCGCAGTCCGCCCTTTGTACCACGTAGAGCATGATTGCCCGCTCGCCGGCCGTGACGCGGTCGCCGAGTTCGACGAGATGCTTGGCGCCGCGCGTGGTCACGCAGTCGGGAAATTCGGCGAGGCCCGGTTGGCGCATCAGGTGGACATTCTTGACCTCGACATAGACCGGCTGTCCCTCAGGATCGGTATAGAGAAGGTCGACGCGGGAGTTGCGGCCGTATTTGACTTCGCGCCGCGCCGCTCCGAATGCTGCCAGCGGCGGCACGAGCCCCGACGCGATCGCTTCTTCGGCGAGTCGGTTCGGCAGGGCGGTATTGAGGCCGACGAGGGTTCCGTCCGCTTCGATGATCTCCAGCGTCAGGGGAAGCTTGCGGGCGGGATTGGCCGACCGCGACAGCCAGACCCGCGATCCTTCCGCCTTGAGCCCCAGCATCGCGCCGGGGTTCGGGCAGTGGACGGTGACCGGGTCGCTCTCGCCGTCGATCTGGACGTCGGCGAGAAAGCGCTTGTAGCGGCGCAGAAGGCGGGCCGGTATGAGCGGGGAGGGGAAGGCGACCATAGGCCCGCCGATAGCGGCGGCGGGACACTCCCGTCAATGCCCGTGTCCGCAGCCCGTCTTGGGCCGCGAACTGTCGTGATCGCCTCCCGCGCCGATCAGCGCACCGCCGTCGGGTTGATGACGGCCTGCACGCCGCCGGTGAATTTCGACTGGCCGAGCACGAACATGAACTCCCAGGCGTCGTCCGCGACGAGTTCGGCAGTGTCCATGTTCTCCAGAATGAAGACGCCGTTGCGCGGGATCAGGATCTGATGCACCTCGAAGATGCCGACGCCTTCCTCGAAGGGCACCGCTTCGAGCCCCCAGCTGTCGGCTCCGACGGCGACCACGTTCTTTCCAACGAGATACTCGGCGCCGTCCTTGCCCAGCCCCGGCTCGCCCTTGATGTAGCGCGCGTCGTCATTGCCCACGAGCGACAACCAGCCGGTATGGAAGAGAACGACGTCGCCCTCGCGAATCTCGACGCCCTGCTTTTCGGCCTGGGCCTCGATCTCCTCGCGATTGAAGGCCGTGCCCGCTTCGAGCACGTCCATGCCGAAGTGATCCGTCATATCGAGAACGATGCCGCGGGTGACGATATTCGGGATCGTCTCCACACCAAGCTTGGTCAGCCCGTCGGCCTGGACGAAGTCGCTGTTCTTGTTGCAATTGTAGTAGACGTTATCGATGCCGATATGGCCCAGGCCGTCGATCTGCGAGCCGGTCCCGACATAGCCCATGTAGATGTCGTCATTGTAGTTGGTCTTGGTCGGGCCAAGGCCGATGCCGCCGGCCTGACCAGGCTGGTTGATCACTAGCGCCCATGAGCGGGAGCCGAATGCCGGCGTCTTGGAATTGGTCTCCGCGCCGAGGGAATAGACCTTACCGGTCTTCACCAGCTTGGCGGCCTCAAGCGCCATCTCAGGGGTCAGCAGATTGGCCGCCCCGATCTCGTCGTCAGGTCCCCATTTGGATTGGCACCATTCGTCCGGCTGGGCCGCGGCCTGCGCTTCCGGCTGGTCGGGTGTCTGGTTGTCCTGTTGTGCCCTGGCGGGCGCCGACAAGACTCCCGCTGCCAGCATGGCCACAAGGCCGGTTTTCGCGAATTTGTTCATGTCGTCCTCCCCTTTGTGATTTTCGGTTTTCGTTCCCGTTCTATCGGTGGGCCGGCCGCAACCCTTCCGCCTCGGCTGTCAGCCGACCGTCCTCCTCCAATGCGATCGGACGGGAACTCCAATATCCGTTCGGCCCACCCGCCTGTGCTAAACCCTGACCTTCACATAGCTTCCCGGCGCATCCTCGATCGGTTTCAGCTTGCGACCGCCAGGCTTGCGCGCCTTGACGCGATTGCCAGACTTTTCGGTGATCCATTCCTGCCAGTGCGGCCACCAGGAACCTGCTGTTTCGTTCGCCGCGAGCAGCCAATCTTCGTAGGCCGCGACCTTCTTCGGCGTCGGACCCGTCCAGTACTGATATTTCTTCTTGGCGGGCGGATTGATGACGCCGGCGATATGGCCAGAGCCGGACAGGACGTAGGTGACATCCGAACCAAAGGCGCGACTGCCGACGAAGACGCTGCGGGCCGGCGCGATGTGGTCCTCCTTGGTGGCCAGATTGTAGATCGGGACGTTGACCGTCGACAGGTCGAGGCGTTTGCCGTCGATTTCCATCGTGCCCCGCGACAGCCGGTTTTCCAGATAGCAACTGCGCAGATAAAACAGATGGTTCGCCTTCGGCATGCGGGTGGAATCGGCGTTCCAGTAGAGCAGGTCGAATGGCATCGGCTCCTTGCCGCGAAGATAGTTGTTGACGAAATACGGCCAGATCAGATCGCCAGACCGCAGCAGATTGAACGCCGTGGCCATCTGCGAGCCGTCGAGATAGCCCTTCTTGCCCATCGTGCGTTCCAGCGTCTGCAACTGGGCCTCGTCGACAAAGACCTTCAGGTCACCGGCGTGGGTGAAATCGACCTGAGTGGTCAGAAATGTCGCGCTGGCTATGCGCTCGTCGCCGCTGGCTTTCAGATAGGCGAGGGTGGCGGCGAGCAGCGTGCCGCCGACGCAATAGCCGATCGTGTTGACCTCGCCGACGCCGGTGGCGGCCTCGGCTGTGTCGATGCCGAAGACGATGCCCTCCTCGATGTAATCGCTCCAGCCCTTCTCCGCCTGCTTGTCGTCCGGGTTAACCCAGGAGATGACGAAAACGGTATGGCCCTTTTCGACCAGCCATTTGATGAAGGATTTTTCAGGGTTGAGATCGAGAATATAGAACTTGTTGATCCAAGGCGGCACGATGAGAAGCGGCCGCTTGAACACCGTCTCGGTCTCCGGCGCATATTGAATGATCTGGCAGACGTCGTTCTGCGCCACTACCTTGCCCGGCGTCAGGGCCATGTCGCGGCCGACCTCGAACGAGGAGTCGTCGGACTGCCGCAGCCGCAGATTGCCGCCGCCGGCCGCCATGTCCTCCGCGAACATCTTCATGCCGCGCACGAGGTTTTCCCCGTTCGAGGCGACCGTCTCGCGATAGAGCTCGGGATTGGTGGCAATGAAATTGGATGGAGACAGCGCGTTCGACACCTGCTTCATGTAGAAAGCGGCCTTGTGGCGCGTGTGCGGGTCCAGACCTTCGGTCTTGTCGACCAGATCCTCGGCCCATTGCGCGGTCAGGAGATAGGCCTGCTTGACGAAGTCGAAGAACAGATTGCTGTTCCATTCCGTGTCGGCGAAGCGCTTGTCGCCGGGCTGCGGCTCGACCGGGCTCAACGCCGTCTCGCCGGACATGCGGCGGATCGAATTGTTCCAGACGTCCATGTAGCCGGTGAACAGGCTGGTCTGCGCCTCGACCGCGCGACCGGGATCAGTTAGCCAATAGTCGGAGATTTTCGAAAGGGTCTGGACCATTTCGTCCATGGAGACAGGACCGGCGTCGAATTCTCCCTTCTCGCGCGGCTCCACCCAGGCTGCCGCCGCCTTGCCCAACTGCTCCAGCACCCGCGCCATATTCAGGGCAAAGGCTTGTGGGTCCTTCACCACGTATTCCTCGCCGGTGCCGGTCTTGTCGATGCCGCCGAGCTCTGCCGATCGCTTGGTTGTCATCGTGCTTTCCTCCTGTCGAGGCTGCCGTTTTCTCCGTCCGGGCCTCGCTACGCTACGTCGCGCGGGTGCATTGTGACCGCACCTTGGTCCATGAACAATCGATCGGCGGGATTTTGTAAATGCCGTTCCTGTAGGATATGACACAGTGCGCCGTTTCAAGAAGGCCTGATACCGACCTGCGATGATTACGCTTTCAGTTCTTCGGCCGCTTGCGGTCCTTGCGGTGCTTTTGCCGGCAGCCGCATGCCAGTCGATCTTTCCGGACGAGGAGGATCCATCGCTGGCCGCCCTGCGGGCGCAGGCGGCGGCGCCGGTCGCCTCCTCGCAGCGGTTCGACAGCGACGGCTATCCGCTTCTCGGCGCCTATCCCGACACGGCGGCGCCGCAACTGA
Source organism: Aurantimonas sp. E1-2-R+4 (assembly GCF_036549515.1). Classification (NCBI taxonomy): domain Bacteria; kingdom Pseudomonadati; phylum Pseudomonadota; class Alphaproteobacteria; order Hyphomicrobiales; family Aurantimonadaceae; genus Aurantimonas; species Aurantimonas sp. E1-2-R+4. The sequence goes on from NZ_JAZHLK010000008.1 coordinate 6,125, forward strand.
CCGACGCGCAAGTTCGGGCGCAGCAGTCGCGTCTCAATGCACAGGCCAGCCAGCGCGCATCCGCCGCGACGTCGAGCAGCTATCCCTCCGAAATCGCTCGACTGGAAGGCGTTCGACGCAAGCAGGCGGCCGACGTCGATGCGGCGCTCGCGACCAAGCCGACGCCGAACGCTCAGCCAACACTGAGTCCCGAAGAGGTGTTGCGGCAGATCGAGGCGGGGCAGTAGACCCGCGTCGTTCGCCGCTTCCTTCCCGCAACCAGCGCCACGCCGCGGAACGAAAACCATGGAAGAATTTCACAAAGTTCGCCGACTGCCGCCCTACGTGTTCGAGGAGGTCAACCGGCTCAAGGCGACGGCGCGGGCCAACGGTGCCGACATCATCGATCTCGGCATGGGCAACCCCGACCTCGCGACGCCGAAATTCATCGTCGACAAGCTGTGCGAGGTCATTCGCGATCCGCGCACGCACCGCTATTCGGCGTCCAAGGGCATCGGGGGGCTGCGCAAGGCGCAGGCGAAATACTACGCGCGCCGGTTCGGCGTGACGCTCGATCCGAACACGCAGGTTGTCGCGACGCTCGGTTCGAAGGAAGGCTTCGCCAACATGGCGCAGGCCATCACTGCGCCTGGCGACGTGGTGCTATGCCCCAATCCGACCTATCCGATCCATGCCTTCGGCTTCATCATGTCCGGCGGAACGATTCGCGCGATTCCGGCCAAGCCGGACGCGGATTTCATGGTCGCCATCGACCGAGCCGTCCGTCATTCGATCCCGAAACCGATCGCGATCATTCTCAATTATCCGTCCAACCCCACTGCCTTCCAGGCCGATCTCGATTTCTATCGCGAGATCGTCGCCTTCGCCCGCAAGCACGAGATCATCGTCCTGTCAGATCTTGCCTATGCCGAGATCTATTTCGACGGCCCGCCGCCGCCCTCGATCCTCCAGGTTGAGGGAGCCATGGACGTCGCCGTCGAATTCACCTCGATGTCGAAAACCTTTTCGATGCCAGGATGGCGCATGGGCTTTGCCGTCGGCAACGAGCGCTTGCTGGCCGCATTGGCCCGGGTCAAATCCTATCTCGATTACGGCGCCTTCACCCCGATCCAGGTAGCCGCGACCGCGGCCCTGAATGCCGGCGAGGAGGCCACGCGGGAGGTGCGCGAGATCTACCACCGGCGCCGCGATGTGCTCGTCGAATCGTTCACGCGGGCCGGCTGGCCGGTTCCCGCGCCGTCATCGACGATGTTCGCCTGGGCACCGCTGCCGGCGGCGTATCGCGACCTCGGCTCGCTCGAATTCTCCAAGCTTTTGATCGAAAAGGCCGACGTGGCCGTCGCGCCCGGCATCGGCTTCGGCGAACACGGCGACGAGCATGTGCGCATCGCATTGGTCGAAAACGAGCATCGCATCCGACAGGCGGCGCGCAACATCCGCCGCTTCCTTGCCAGCGGCGACGAAGCCGGGCAGAAGGTCGTTTCCCTCGGCGCCCATTTGTGAACGGCGCCAAAACGACGCGAACAGTCACAAGGTGCTCATGAAAAGCCCATTGCGGCTCGGCCTTGCCGGGCTAGGAACGGTCGGCGCGAGCCTCGCGCGGCTCATCGAGACCAAGTCGGAAACCTTGGCGAACCGGGTCGGTCGGCCGATTGAACTGGCCGGCATCTCGGCGCGCGACCGATTGAAGGATCGTGGTTTCGACACATCGCAACTCGCCTGGTTCGATGATCCTGTCGCATTGGCGAAAAACGGCGACATCGACGTTTTCGTCGAATTGATCGGCGGAGATACCGGGCCCGCATTGGAAGCGGTGACGGCCGCGCTGGGGCGCGGCTTGCCGGTGGTTACCGCCAACAAGGCCTTGCTGGCGCATCATGGCGTGGCGCTCGCCACGCTGGCGGCGCGAAACGAGACCGAGATCTTGTTCGAGGCAGCCGTCGCGGGCGGCATCCCGATCATCAAGACGATGCGCGAGGCGCTGTCGGGCAATGACGTCAGCCGCGTCTACGGCATTCTCAACGGCACCTGCAATTATATGCTGACGCGCATGGAGAACGAGGGCATCGCGTTCGACGATTGCCTGAAGGACGCCCAGCGGCTCGGTTATGCCGAAGCCGACCCGACCTTCGATATCGGCGGATTCGACGCCGCCCACAAGCTGGCGATCCTCACCTCGCTCGCCTTCGGTTGCGAGATCGATCTCGACAGCGTGTTCATCGAGGGTATTTCGTCGGTCACCAATGACGACATCGAAGCGGCAGCGGAACTCGGCTATCGCATCAAGCTTCTGGCGGTGGCGCAACTGACCGAGACGGGGATTGAGCAGCGGGTGCACCCGACGATGATCCCGGCGCATTCGGCGCTCGCGCAGGTGGACGGCGTGACCAACGCCGTCGCCGTCGACAGCGATCTCCTTGGTTCGATCCTGCTCGCCGGCCCCGGCGCCGGCGGCGATGCGACGGCCTCGGCGGTTCTTTCCGACATCATGGATGTCGCCGGTGGCGTGCTTCCGCCGACCCTCGGGCTGCCGCCGGCAAAGCTCGTTCCCTACAAGCGGGCGCGGATGCGCGCTCACGAAGGCGGCTACTACATTCGCTTGTCGGTCTATGACCGGGTCGGCGCCTTCGCGTCGATCGCCCGGCGCATGGCCGAGAACGAAATCTCACTGGAATCGATCGTCCAGCGGCGACGCGAGGACTCTGGCGACGCGACGACCGCGCCGGTCATTCTCGTCACCCACGAAACCACGGAAGCCGCCGTGCGCAAGGCGCTGGAGCTCGTCTCCAAGGACGGGCATCTCAAGGATGAGCCGAAGATGATCCGGATCGAGGCGCTGGACTGACAGGGGCGGCTCTGCCTGGCGGCGTTGCCATCCGCGCCAGGCGGATGACATTGCGTTTTCACCGTCGCCGGGCATATCAGGCTTGTAATCCGACGCGGGATCGAATCGTGTGGGGTTGGCCATGAAGGGAACGGACATGACCGACAGCAGCAGCGGCGGCGAAACGCTGGATCGGGTTCTCACTCTCGAAATCGCCCGGGTGACCGAAATGGCGGCCGTCGCCGCGGCGAATTTGCGCGGACGCGGCGATGAAAAGGCCGCGGATCAGGCGGCGGTCGACGCCATGCGCAGCGAACTGAATGGGCTCGCCATCGACGGACTCATCGTCATTGGGGAAGGCGAACGCGACGAGGCGCCGATGCTGTTCATCGGCGAGGAAGTCGGCACCAAAGACGGCCCGAAGGTCGATATTGCCCTCGATCCGCTCGAGGGCACGACGGTATGTGCCAAGAACCTGCCGAACTCGCTGGCGGTGATCGCCATGGCGGTGCGCGGCAGCCTCCTGAACGCCCCCGACGTCTATATGGAGAAGATCGCGATCGGTCCGGGGTACGACGACGGCATCGTCGATCTGTCCCGTTCGCCGGAGGAAAACCTGCAGGCCCTGGCGAAGGCCAAGGGCGTTGCGGTCTCGGAAATCACCGCCTGCATACTCGATCGCCCGCGGCATGCGGCGCTGATCGAAGCGGTGCGCGAGGTGGGCGCGGCGATCCGGTTGATCGGCGACGGCGACGTGGCCGGCGTGATTCATACGACGGATCCAGAGGAAACCGGCATCGACATCTATATGGGCATCGGCGGCGCGCCGGAAGGCGTGCTGGCGGCGGCGGCCCTGCGGTGCACCGGTGGGCAGATGCAGGGGCGCTTGCAGCTCAACACCAACGAGAAACGCGCGCGGGCCGAAAAGATGGGCATCTCCGATCCGTACCGGGTTTACAGCGCCGAGGAGATGGCCGCCGGCGACGTCATCTTCGCGGCGACCGGTGTGACCGACGGCAACCTCCTCGACGGTGTTCGGTTCTATCGCGACCGGATCACCACGCACACGCTGGTGATGCGGTCGCACTCGCGAACCATTCGCGAGGTGCGGGCACAGCATCACGGCCGATCGAAATTCGGCCTCTGAGCGAACAACGCCGCGGGCCGGGTTGCACGTCCGGTCTCGCTTCGCCAGAACAAGCTCCATGGTCACATCTGCCCGCACCTTTCTTGCCGTAGACCACTCGATCGGTGGTCGCCGTTGGCTGAACGCCCTCGACGAACGCGCCGAGGCTTCGGCGCTGAAGATGGCCCAGACGCTGGCGCTGCCCGATATCGTCTGCCGCGTCCTAGCCGCGCGCGGCGTGGCGGAGACCGACGCCACCGCCTTTCTCGATCCGCGCATCCGCGATCTGATGCCCGATCCGTCGACCATGACCGACATGGAGGCCGCCGCATCGCGCCTTGCCGATGCCGTCGAGGGACAGGAAACGGTCGCGATTTTCGGCGATTACGACGTCGACGGTGCCGCGTCGTCGTCGCTCTTGTGGCGCTATCTGAGCCATTTCGGCATTGACGCGACGATCCGCATCCCCGACCGGATCACCGAGGGCTACGGCCCGAACCCCGCCGCGATGCGGGAACTGGCGTCTGCGGGCGCGACGCTGATCGTCACCGTCGACTGCGGGACCGGAAGTTTCGAAGCGATCGCCGCTGCTCGGCAAGCTGGCGTCGACGTGGTCGTCCTCGACCACCACCAGACCGGCCCCGAGCTTCCCGACGCGGTGCTCGTCAACCCGAACCGTCAGGACGATTTGTCGGGACTTGGGCATCTCGCCGCCGCTGGCGTGGTTTTCATGACGCTGGTAGCGGTTTCGCGGGAATTGCGCCGTCGCGGACGGGCACAGGCGAGTCTGCCGGACGTCTTCGGCCTGCTCGACCTCGTGGCCCTCGCTACCGTCTGCGACGTGGTGCCGCTGGTCGGCCTCAACCGCGCTTTCGTCGTGCAGGGATTGCGGGTGATGCACGGCCAGCACAATCTCGGTCTCGCCGCGCTGGCGCGGGTCGCCCGCTTGTCGGGGCCGGTCGAATGCCATCACCTCGGCTTTCTTCTTGGTCCCCGGATCAATGCCGGTGGGCGGATTGGCGATGCGTCGCTCGGCAGCCGCCTGCTTTGCCTCAATGATGCCGGCGAGGCGGAGGAACTCGCTGCGCATCTGAGCGTGTTGAACGAAGAGCGGCAGGCGATGGAGCACGTCATGCTCGAACAGGCCGAAGCCGAGGTCATGGCCGAAATCGGTGGCGGGGAGGGGCCGTCGATTCTGGTCGCCGGATCGCGTGAATGGCACCCAGGGATCGTCGGATTGCTCGCGGCGCGGCTGAAGGAGCGCCATCGCCGTCCGGCTTTCGCCATCGCTTTCGACGGCTCAGGGCGAGGAACCGGGTCGGGTCGCTCGATCGGCGGCTTCGATCTCGGCCGGCTGGTGCGTGAGGCGGTGTCGGCTGGCCTGCTTGAAAAAGGTGGCGGGCACGCGATGGCCGCGGGTATCACCGTTCAAAAGGATCGGCTCGGTGATTTTCGAGCCTTCCTCGAAGTCGGCGCAGCGAACGCGGTCGCGGCGTTACGCGAGGGGGAATCTCTGAAGATCGATGGCGCCGTCAGCGCCGCGGGGCTAACCCCGGATCTCTACTCTACAATCGAACGGGCCGGGCCTTATGGATCGGGACACGCCGCACCGATCTTCGCCCTCGCCCGGCACCGAATCGCGTCGTCCTCGATCGTCGGCAAGGGGCATGTCCGGGCAACGTTGCGGGGCGCGGATGGAGCCAGCGTCCAGGCCATCGCCTTCAAGGCTGCCGAAACCGATGTGGGGCAGCGGCTTCTGGCGGCGCGGGATCGGCCTATTCATGCGGCCGGCACCTTGTCGCTCGATCGCTTCCGGGGCCGCGAGGATGTGCGCTTTCGGCTGATCGACCTCGCCGAAGCGTTCGACTGATCGGGGGCTATGCGGAAGGGGGCATGGACGGTGGAGCTTGTCGAGGCGCAGGCCGAGCGTCGCGAGGTGCCTCGATACGATCAACAATGCCGATCATTTTCGAGCACATTACCGAGAGCGCACGCGTCACAACTCCTGTCCAAACCGGCCGAAACGCTTGACCGCTAAGGGCGGCAATGCTCGGCGCCTGCCCGCAATGTCGAAGACCTCGCGGAACGGGGCGCGCCGAAAACGACTGCAAAGAGCGTGTTTCAGTGCTACAGGACATACAGGCCATGAATCATGGCCGAGGATTTTACTCCATCATCTGGAACACCATCTCGGGTGCGCCGTTGTTTGTGCGTGCCGAGAACCGGGAACCTAAACGTCGATGAAAACCAATAACCCACCGTCCACGACGGGTGTTCGCGAGCCCGTCTGGCCGAAAGTCCTGTCCAACTACCGCAAGCCGCGACGGACCCGTAGTGCGATCGAGCTCGCGATCACGCTGGTCCCGTTTGCCCTGCTCTGGGCACTGGCGTTCGCCGCTGTCTCCTACGGGATATGGTGGGGACTGCTCCTGATCATCCCGGCGGCCGGTTTTTTGCTGCGGCTGTTCATCATCCAGCATGATTGCGGCCACGGATCTTTCTTCGCCAATCGACATTTCGATAACTGGACCGGCCGCGCGATCGGCGTCCTGACCCTGACGCCCTACGACTATTGGCGGCGCATGCACGCCAAGCACCACGCCTCGACCGGCAATCTCGATGAACGCGGCGTCGGCGACATCATGACGCTGACGGTCGCGGAATATAAGGCTTTGTCGCGTTGGGGCCGGCTGCGCTATCGGCTCTATCGCCATCCGATCGTGATGTTCGGCATCGGGCCGATCTGGTTGTTTCTGTTCGAGCAACGATTGCCGATCGGGATGATGCGCGCGGGGGCCGAGCCCTGGATTTCGACGATGGCGACCAATCTGAGCGTCGTCTTATTGGCGACCGCCATGATCTGGCTCGGCGGTGTCGGGCCGTTCTTCTTTGTCCATCTGCCGATCGTCATCCTGGCGGCCTCGATCGGCGTCTGGCTCTTTTACGTGCAGCACCAATTCGAGGAAACGCATTGGTCGCAGGGCTCCGATTGGGAGTTCCAGGAGGCGGCGCTGCACGGTTCGTCACATTATGATTTGCCGGGTGTCCTGCGGTGGTTCACCGGCAATATCGGCATCCATCACGTGCACCATCTTGCCAGCCGCGTGCCCTATTATCGGCTTCCGGAAATCCTGAGGGATCATCCGGAACTGAGCGAGGTCGGCCGGATCACCCTGCGCGATAGCCTTCGCAGCGTGCCGCTCGTCCTGTGGGACGAAACCAGCCGCCGGCTGGTCTCGTTTCGAAAGGCCAAGGCGCTGGGGTGATGCCGGCCGGGGCAGATGAGAGCGGGCGCCCGGACATTCGTTCGCCTTTGACGCAACTGTCTTGATGTGCCTGGAGGCCTACGAAGCCTGAAGGATGGCCGTTAGATCCGTCAGATCGCGGCGGTCGTAGGTCGGCGCGTAGCGTGGATCGAGGACGGCATCGTCGGCTCGGTTCGACCAAAAACACTCCAGACCGGCCGCCGCCGCGCCGAGGGCGTCGGTCCGGCTGCCGGCGACATGCAATATGTCGGCGGGTGAGAGGCCGAGCCGCTGCTGCGGCAGGCGATAGACGGCCGGATGCGGCTTGTAGCGGCCAGCATGCTCGGACGAGAAGACGTGATCGAAGGGGTCGCCAATGCGGCTGGCGACGGCCTTGAGCATGGCCTCGTCCCCGTTGGACAGGATGGCCGTCTGATAGCCGCGATCCTTGACCTCTCGCACGACGGATTCGGCCTCCGGCCACGGATTGATTTCATCCCACGCCGCGACCAGTTCCTCGCGTAAGTCGGGTGATGCTTCGAGGCGGTGCAGGCGGACGGCATAGTCGAAGGACTGCCGCGTCGCGTCGCGAAACGGGACCCGCTCGCCGTCGAGCGAGTTGCTGAGCTGCAGCCGCTCCATCTGCTTGTCGCGCCAGAGGGCGAAAAACGCCCGCGCGTCTGTCTCCGACAGAGACAGGCGGGACGCGACACGCGGCGCGATGCTGCCGGCAATGTCGAACAGCGCGCTGTAAACGTCGAAGGTAATCAGCTTTTTCACGCCGGTCTCCAGTCAGACATACGGTTGCCGACGCGCGCATCGAACAGCGGGCAGGGCGGTTTCGGAAGGCCCGCGGTGATCATCGTTCGCGGGCGCTCGTGTCGGTAGCGCCGATCGTCGCCTCGTCGAAGGTCGACAGAAACCTGAGCTTGGCCTTTTGGACATGCCGAAAGAAGGTTTCCTGCGCCCGATCCGCATTGCCGGAAGCCAAAGCCTCGACCATCTCGCGATGTTCTTTGTTCGACACCGACAGCCCCTTGGCTTGAACCAGGGTTCGCGCGCGGCACAGATGCAGCCGGTTGACCAGGCTGCGGTATTCGCCGACCAAGGTCCGGTTTCCGGCCGACGTCACGAGGTAGGAATGGAACTCCAGATTCATCGGATAATATGCGTCGAAGTCGCTCTTGGCTGCGATCTCGTCCATCCGCGTGAGGTAACTCTGGAGCCGACGCATCATGTCGTCGGTCACCCGCTCGGCGAGCAGTCGCCCCCCGAGGCCGAAGATCGCCGAGCGCAGATCGTAGATCTCCAGCGCTTCCTCGACGTGAATCTGGCGGACGAATACGCCACGATTGCGCACGACGTCGACGAAGCCCTTCGCATGGAGGCTGCGCATCGCTTCGCGCAAGGGACCCCGGCTCATGCCGAAACGGTTGGCCAGTTGAAACTCGTTCAAGCGCTCGCCCGGCTGGAGCTCCCCGCCGAGAATCAGATGCTCGATCTGCTTCTCGACCGCACTGGCGAGCGAGGAGGTCTGAAGCGTGGTGAGTTCGTCTCTGGCTTGCGAAGCGTCCGTGACCGACATTGAGCGAGCCTTCCTGGATCGAATGTGTTCCGAAGCTTCTACGTGAAATGTCATGCGATACGCAAAAGCTCTTGATCCAGCCGGAGCAAATCGGTGTGACGCAACGCCGGTCACATGTTCGCAGACCGCAACACCTCAAAACCGCGGTGAGCGAGATCTTCGGACGAAGGACGGAACCCGGTTTTCAGATCGTTCCGATGCGCAATCAAAGTGCTAGAGCGCCCTTTTCTCGTACCCCCGCGATGACCGCGTCGATCATGGCGCGTTGGGTTCCGGTACCGCGGATGTCCGCCGTCCGCGTTTCGGCCCGCGACAGCGCGTGGTCGATCCCGCGTTTCATCAGCGCGGCGGCGTCGATGGCCGCGTCGATGTCGCGGCGACGGCCGAGCCAGTCGAACAGCATCCGTGTCGATTCGATCATGGCGAAGGGATTGGCGATCCCCTTTCCGGCGATGTCCGGCGCCGAGCCATGTGTGGCCTGCGCCATCGCGATCGCACCACGGCCGATGCACAGGCCGGGCGCCATGCCGAGCCCGCCGACGAGGCCCGCGGCCTCGTCGGTCAGGATGTCGCCGAACATGTTGGTCGTCACCACGACGTCGAAGCTCTGTGGATCGCGGATCAGGCGCATCGCCATCGTGTCGACGATCACTTCGTCGACAGTGACGTCGGGAAAGTCTGCCGCCACCTTGTAGCAACTGTCCACGAACATGCCGCAGCCGAGTTTGAAGACGGTGTTCTTGTGGACGAGGGTCAGGCGCTTCCGGCGCGAGCGCGCGATCTCGAACGCGGCGCGCGCGACCTTGCGGCTCCCCTCGCTGGTGATCACCCGAACCGAGATCGTCACGTCGTGTGTCGGGCGGAATTCTCCCGAACCCATGACCACGTTGCGGTCGGGCTGGAAGCCCTCGTTGTTTTCGCGCACGATGACGAGGTCGATGTCGTCATGCAGGCAGCCGATGCCCGGAAAGGAACGGGTCGGACGCACATTCGCGAACAGGTCGAAATGCTTGCGCAGGATCGGATGCGGATTGATCGCCTCCGCGACCTTGGGATAGTCGCGATGGCCGATCGGCCCGAGAATCCAGCCATCGAGAGCGCCGAGCGTCTCCAGCGTCCCCTCAGGCATGGTGTGGCCGTGCGTGTCGAGCGCGCGACGCCCGATCGGAACCTCGGTCCATTCGATCGTCAATCCGGCCGTGTCGGCGGCAGCCCTGGCGATTTCGACCGCGGCCGGTACCACCTCGTGGCCGATGTCGTCGCCTTCCAGAATGCCGATCCTGAGCGCGTCTTTCCGGGGCGAGGGCGTCATTCGGCGGCCGTGGAAATCCGTTGAGCGGCTGCTTCCTCCGCCAAGTCCGCTGCTTCGCTCATGCTATCGATCGCCCAGGACATGTCCAGGATTCGGCGCGACTGCTCGGCGCCGACAACCAACTCGGCCTGATTGAGGAATTTCACGTTGAGCTGGTCGTCGGTGAGCGCGCGTTCGCGGCTGCCGATCGCGCGCTCGATCCGCTTGTGCAGCTTCGAACCGTCATTGAACACGATGTCGATGTCCACCGAGGCTTCATGGCAGGCGGGATCGGCGGTCGCGCTGACCCGGTCGCGGAGCGCGACGATGTCCAGCCGGCCGACCAGGTCGTCGGTAAAGGCGGTGGGCGATCCATCCCCATCAAGCAGCGCGCTCGCGGCGGCGTGATAGACGCTGAATTTGCCTTCCAGGCCGGTGCGCGGCGCGGTCTTGCCTGTCAGTTCGAGAACCAGCGGATGCGTCGTCAGGTGGACGGACTGAATGTCCTTGACCTTGTCGCCGATCTCGCTCCGGATCTGCTGGCAACCGTCGATGGTCGGATGGATGACGATTCCGCAGGCGAAGGGCTTGTAGCTGTTCAGCGCGGCTTCCCATCGCGTGCCGAGATCGTCGAGAATTTCGCCATAGTCCTGCTTGGTCGACAAGACGTTGGCGAAACCGCGCGGTGCCTCGATGCCCTGCAGCGAACTGTCGAACCCGGCCTCGGCCAGAAGGGCCGACATGGCCCCGTTCTGGGCAGCGCGGCCGGGATGGAAGCTTTTCGTCATGGTGCCGAACATCTCGCGCAGGCCAGAGGACTGGGTGGCCGCCAAGCCAAGCGCCCACTGCATCTGGGTCTTGTTCAGGCCGATGGCGTGTCCGACCGCGGCTGCCGCGCCGAAAACCCCGGTCGTGCCGGTGATGTGCCAGCCGCGGTCGTAATGCTCGGGATAGACGCAATTGCCGATGCGGCATTCGACCTCGATCCCGACCAGCATCGAGGTCATCAGGGCACGTCCGCTCATCGGACGGGTTTCGCTCAAGGCCAAGAGGGCCGACGCCACCGGTCCGGCCGGATGGATGATCGTCTTCAGATGCGTGTCGTCGTAATCGAGAACATGCGACGAGATGCCGTTGACGAGTGCGGCATGCAGAACGTCCAGCCGTTCGCCACGCCCCAGGATCGTCGCCATGCGCGGGCCGGAAAAGGGATCCACGGCCCTGATGGCGGCATCCACCGTCGGGTGGGTTGCCCCGCCGACGGCGCAGCCGACCCAATTGACGAAAGTGCGCACGCCTTCACGGCGGACCTCCGGGGAAATGTCATCGTCCTTGACGGCGACGATCCATTCGGCGAGGGGGCCGGTGACGTGAGGAACAGGCATGAGAACTCCAGAAATCAGGCTGCGGTCGATCCTTCGCGGCCATGCGGCGGGGCGACATCGGGTTCCGATCGCGACACTGGCGAGCCTGGCAACGGGTGTGGTCAGGTGCTGGAACTGCCGCGACAGGCGTTCGTCGCTATAGAATGGCGATGGAAAAAATTGTCAACAGATGGCAATTTCGCGCGGCAGGATGGGCGGCAAGCGCGACCGTTTCCTGGCTCAGGCGCTGTCCGGGTTCCGGGCTAGGCGAAACGCCCTGCGTTCATCGGCGTCAAGTTGCGCGATCAGCCCGGTCTCCCAATCCAGATAGCGGCGGGAGGATTCCAGATTGCCGTCGTGCCGGTCGTGGACGAAATCCAGGAAGTCGATCGCATCGGCATCGCTCGGGTCGTCGGGCGATGCGATTTGATGGCCGCCTTGGTCGACGAGTGCCGCGTGTCCTCCCTCGACGACGGCGACGTCTTCAACTCCCATGCCGCGCAGATCGCGCGCCACGCCCCTGACGATGTCGTCGTCGTCCGCGACCAGCAAGATCGGCGTCGGTCCAGCCGTCGATACCACCCGATCGAGCCGCGCCCGCGTCGCCCAGACAGCGCCTTCGACATGATTGCGGCGAAAACTGCGGGAGGATCTGAGATCGAAAAGACGGGTTTCGTTCGCCCGCAGCTTTTCGAGTGCCGGGACCGCCGCGATCCGGAATATACCGCCCGATGCTGCCGCGGACGGAGCGTCCGGAGCAGGCAGAGCGCGCAGGTCTTCGTCGAGGAGTGCGATGAAGGGCTCGAAGCCGAGTTGCCGCAGCCAGAAGGCCGCCAGTCCGGCGCGGATACCGACATCATCGCACAGGACGATGCGCGCATGCCGGACGCCAACATATTGGTCGGTGGCCTGCACGATATGGCCGCTGGGAGCAGGGCGTGCGCATCGAACGGGATCGGCCGCCGCCTCGACCCCGGAGCGGACGTCGAAGACGACGGTCGTGCGCGAGGCGTCGCCGAGGAAGGACCGCACCGTCGCAGGGGAGGCGACCGGGATCTCCCATCGCTCGGCGAAGGCCGCGGCGCGCTTGCGTCCGGCGACGCGAGCCGCGCCATCGAGCGGCGGAAAGTGGTCGGCCTCGACGCCGCGTTCCAGATCAAGCCCGGCCAGGGCCCATCCCTGTGTACCGTTCCGCATGGCGAAGACCGGCGCCGGACAGCCCATCAACTCAAGACCGATGGCCCCGATAATCCCGCGCGTTCGTCCGGCACAGCCGACGATGACATTTCGGTCGTGCGTCCCGGCGAGGGCATCGACGCGATAGGCGAGCTCGCCATTCGGCATGCAGATGGCGCCGGGGACATGCATATTGGCGTATTCGGCGGGTGGGCGGCCATCGAATAGTGTCGCTGTTCCCGCCGCCTGCCATTTTTGGAGCGTGAGGGCGTCCACCTGTTGCGGCTGCCATTCGTGCTCGGCCAATTCGCCGAGCGTCTTGGACGGAACGTTGATGCCCTTGAAGAGCGTGTATCCGGCCGCCTGCCAGCCGGGCGCGCCGCCCTCGACGATCGCCAGATCGCGAAAGCCGAGCGCCGAGAGATGGCCGGCCGCGCGATCCGAGACACCATCGCTGGCATCGATCAGCAACACCGGAACGTCGCGGTTGGGGATCAGCGACGCGGCCAGCGTTTCGAGGCGGCTATAGGGGCAGGGGACCGCGAAGAGCGGATGCCCCTCGCCGAACTGGCCGGCCTCCCGCAGGTCGAGAAAGGCGATTTCGCCCTCCGCGTGAACGAGCGTCTTTGCGTCGACGGGATCGATGGTCCGGATCATTCCCGATGCGTCTCCGCTGCGCCTCATCCGGAGGGAACCGGCGCATCGGCCCGCAGGAGGCCCTCGGATCGCAGGTCGGACCAAAGCCCGGCGGGAATCGGGCGATGCATGAGCGCGAGGTTGCGGTCGAGATGCGCGCAAGCGGCAACGCCCGGAATCACGGCGGCAACGCTCGGATGGGTCAGCGGAAACTGCAGCGCCGCGGCCGCCAGTGGCACGCCATGCGCCTTGCAGACGGTTTCGATCCGGCGCGTCCGTTCGAGGATTTCGGGCGGGGCGGGCTCGTAATCGTAGGTGGCGCCGGCTTTCGGTCCCGTCGCCAGGATGCCCGAGTTGAACGGACCCCCGATGACGATGGAGACATTCTCGCTCTGGCATCGCGGCAGGAACGTATCGAGCGCCGTCTGTTCCAGCAGCGTGTAACGCCCGGCGAGCAAAAAGACGTCCCAGCGGCCGTGGTCCATCGCCTCCTCGCAGACCTGCCATTCGTTGACGCCGAGCCCGATCGCCTTGATGTCGCCATTGCGCCGCAACTCGTCGAGCGCGCGGTAACCGCCCTCCATCGCTTCGCGGAACAGCGCCGGATGCGCCTCGGCGCCATGGGTCATCGCGCCGATGTCGTGCAAATAGAGGATGTCGACCCGGTCGATGCCCAGCCTTTGCAGACTGTCCTCGTGCGAGCGCATGACGCCGTCGTAGGAATAGTCGTAATCGGAGCGGAACGGGGCGGCGTCGATGAATTTCTCGCGGTCCGGATTGGGGCCTGGGTCCGGCCGGATCAACCGACCGACCTTGGTCGAGACGACGGCGTCACACCAAGGCAGCGAACGGAATGCGTCGCCGAAGCGCCGCTCCGAAAGGCCGAAGCCGTAATAGGGCGCGGTGTCGAAATAGCGCAGGCCGGCGTCCCACGCCGAGCGGATCAGCGCATGGGCCTCGTCGTCGGCCACCGGAGCGTAGAGATTTCCCAGCGGCGCCCCGCCGAAACCGAATTCGGTGACCTGGACGCCGCTGCGTCCGATCTCGCGAAGTGGAAATTGCAAGGTTTTATCCTCCTGGTGGGGTTGGGCTCGCGTCGCTCAGCGCGCGACATTGCCATTCGGGCGCGGGGAGGCAGGCCGCCGCGCCGTTGATCCGCGTTGGACGAGTTCTGACTTCAAGCGAATCTCCAGCGGTCGCCTGGCGGGATCCTCGATGAACCCCAGCATCATATCGGTGGCCGTGTCGATCATCTCGCCAATCGGCTGACGGATCGTGGTCAGTTCGTAAGCCGCGTTGGCGGTCACCGGGATGTCGTCAAATCCGACCACGGCGAGGTCGCCCGGCACGGCGAGGCCGAACTCGCGGCGCGCCACGTCCATGGCGGCCATCGCCATCAGGTCGTTCGCGGCATAGATGGCGTCGGGTCTTTCCGCGGCCGACAACAGCGCGCGCGCAGCGTCGAGTCCATCCGCATAGTTGAAATTGCCGATCGCGACGGCTGCGAGCTGCGCGCCGCGCACCGCGAGGCGATCTTCGAAGCCGCGCCGGCGCTCGCGGCTCGTCGTGGCAGCGGGAAGTCCGGCAAGGTAGGCAAGGCGGGTGTAGCCGGAATCGAGCAGCAGATCGGCGACGCGCGCGGACATCTCGACATTGTCGACGCTCACGGCGCCGACCGGCACTTCGTCGCCATGATCGGAAATCCCCTCCATGTCGGAATTGAACACCACGATCAGCGGAATGCCGAGTTTGGTATATTTTGCCGCCGCGCTGGGCGAAAGATCGTTGCTGAGAAAGAAGCAGCCGTCGACCCGGTATTCGATCATCGAGGGCAGGGCGACCTTCAGATCGTTTTCCGCGTCGCCCGAATAGATCAACGACTTGAGGCCTTCCTGTTGCAACCGTCGGGAAAGGCGTTCGAGCGCCACGGCGATGAACGGATTGTCCAGACGCCCCGCGACGATGCCGATGATGCCGGAGCGCCGACGAACCATGCCGCGCACCAGCGCATTGCGATGGTAGCCGAGTTCCTTGGCGGCGCGCAGCACCTTGCGCCGGGTTTCGGCCGACACGCTGGCCCCTTCGGTCAAGGAGCGCGACACCGCCGATCGCGAGACGCCGGCACGCCGGGCGACATCGAGAGCGGTCACGCGGCGGCGGGGAGGGGCCGGGGAGTAAATGTTGCCGCTCATGCCGTCTCGATTGCACCCGTGATCAGTGCGGTCGCCTCTTCGGGGGAGCTTTCGGCGATGGGCTTGTCGGCGACCTTGCGGCCGCGCCGCAACACGACGAGGCGTTCGGCCACGGCGAAGACATCGGGCATGCGGTGGCTGATCAAGACCACGGTCACGCCGCTGTCCCTGAGGCGTTTGATCAGGTCGAGCACCTGCGCGACCTGCCGCACGCTGATCGCAGCGGTGGGTTCGTCCATCAGGACGATGCGGGAGTCCGACAGCCGTGTCCGGGCGATGGCCACCGCCTGGCGCTGACCACCCGACATCATGCGCACCTTGTCGGCTGGCCGGGTCTCCGACTGCAATTCGGCGAAGATCTCGGCCGAACGCCGGGCCATGGCGCGATAATCGAGGATCGTGAACGGGCCGATGCGCCGCTTGAGTTCGCGGCCGAGAAACACGTTGTCGGCCGCCGTCAGATTGTCGCAAAGGGCGAGATCCTGATGGACCACTTCGATGCCCCGATCGCGGGCAGCGGCGCTGTCGGCGAACCGCACGGTCTCGCCATTCATCCGGATTTCGCCTTCCGAGGGCTGGAAGTTGCCCGCGATGATCCGCACCAGCGTCGACTTGCCGGCACCATTGTCCCCCATCAGCCCGACGACCTCGCCGCGGCCCAGCGACAGATCGATATTCTCCAGCGCATGGATCGCGCCGAACCGCTTGGACACGTTCGCGAGCTCGAAGAGGGGCGCGTTCACTGGGCCAGCCTCCGGCCGGCGGCGTACTGGTCGAGCGCCACGGCGGCAACGAGGATGACGCCGATGACGATCTGCTGGATGAAGGACGAGACGTTGAGCAGCACCAGCCCGTTGGTCAGGACGCCGATCAACAGTGCGCCGACGACCGTGCCGAAAATGCCGCCGACGCCGCCGAACAAGCTGGTGCCGCCAATCACGACGGCGGCGATGACGGTGAGTTCGAGGCCGAGACCGGCGACGGCTTCGGCGGAGTTGAGGCGCGCCGAGAGCAGGAAGGCCGCGAGGGCGCAGAAGAACCCGCTAATGACATAGACCGACAGGACGATCCGCTTGGTCGGAACGCCGTTGAGCGCAGCCGCGCGGGCATTACCGCCGGTGGCGTAAACATGTTTGCCGAAGGCGGTGTAGCGCAGCACCAGATGCGCCAGGATCGCGGCAACGAGGAAGATGATCACCGGGATGGGAACCATGCCGATGCGCCCCTGTCCCCACCAGGTGAACGCCGGTGAAAAGCCCGAGATCGGCCCGCCGCCGGAAAACAGCAGCGCGGCGCCGCGAAAGGCGGTGAGCCCGCCGAGGGTGACGACGAAGGGTGGCACCTTGAGCCGCGTTATGACCAGCCCCTGGAGCGCGCCACCGGCGATCCCGACCGCCAGCGCTGCGGCGACCGCGAGGATCAACGGGTTGCCCGCCGCGTCGGTGGCGGCGACAGCGAACCGGTCTTCGAGGCCGCCCTTCGACACATAGGCGCCGACGAGGCCGGCCAGGGCCATGAGCGAGCCCACCGACAGGTCGATCCCCGCCGTGAGAATGACGAAGGTCATGCCGACAGCGATGAGGCCGGAGATCGAAACCTGCCTGAGTACGTTAAAGATGTTCAGCGGATGCAGGAAGCGCGGCTCGAGGATCGCGAAAACGGCGATCAACAGCAGCAGGAACAGGGGCGCGGCATAGGTGGCTATGAATTCGATCGCATCGAACCGAGGCTTCGGCGGTTTCGAGACCGCCGGCGAAGTCGCGTTGCTCATGATCACATCCCGGAAAGCGGCGTGTGGGCCGGGCACGGGCCCGGCCCTCTCGACCCGTGCGGACTACTGGATTTCGCCGAGGCGCTCGGCCTTGTCGAGATTGTCCTTGGTGATCGCGATCGGCTGCAGCAGAATCAAAGTCTCCGGTTTCTTGTCGTCCCGAAGATAGTCGACCATCGTCTGGAGCGCCGTGCTGCTCTGTCCGCCCGGAAACTGCTCCACCGTGGCGGCAAGGCCGCCATCGCGGATCGAGGCCAGCGCTTCCGGCAGCGCGTCGAAGCCGAGGACCGGAACATTCAGTCCCTGCTCCTGGGTGACCTGAAGCGCGCCGAGCGCCATGTCGTCGTTGGCCGCGACGATGGCATCCGGTGGGCTGTCGAGACCGGCGAGGATCGCCTCGGTGACAGACGCGCCCTCTTCGCGGGCGAAATTCGCGGTCTGTTCGGCGACGAACTCATACTTGTCGGACACCGGGTCGAGCACGTTGTGCAGGCCCTTGTTGCGATCGATCGCGGGACTCGATCCGGGCTGGCCCTGGAGGTTCACAATCCGTGCGCCGTCCGGAAACAGCTCCATGATCAGCTTGCCCTGGGCTTCGCCGCCGATGACGTTGTCGGCGCCGACATGAGCCAGAATGCCCGGCACGCCCTCGACCCGGCGGTCGATGGTGACGACCGGAATGCCGGCGTCGACGGCCTGCTGCAACGCAGGAGCCATCGCCACCGAGTCGAGCGGGCTGATGATGATGCCGCCGACCCCGCGAATGATCGCCGCTTCCACGTCGCCGGTCTGCTTGGTGGTCTTGTTCTGCCCGTCGGTCGCGATCAGTTCGATGCCGCCGATCTCGGCGGCCTTCTTGGTGAGGGCCTCCTGCATATGCACGAAGAACGGAAATTCGAGCGCCGGCATCGACGAGGCGATCGTCACCTTTTCCTGCGCGTGCGCCGCCCCGAAGGCGCCTAGCAGCGACGCCGCGACGGCGCCCGCCAGCAGCGATTTCGACCAAAACAGTTTCATGATGTCCTCCCTCTCAGGCTCGCACCTGCCTCCCAGCATGTGCGCCCAACTTGTTATCGTTGAGGGTCGGTCGAAGTCTTGCGACCGCGCATGCGACCCAAGCCATTGCACACGTGTGCAGCGATGATACGCTATCGCTGGGTCAGGATCGGGTCAACGGCCGTGAAATCGGTTGCCCCGATGGCACTTGGTGGAGACGGAGCCGGGACCCGAACAAAGACGGAGTGAGAAGAAGAGAGAATGGGGACGGAACAGGAATTTCTCGTCGCCGACGACGCGCGGTTCGCGTCGTTTTTCCCGGCGGGGGCGAGGCTGGAGCGGATCGCGGAGGGCTTCATCTGGGCGGAAGGCCCGGTGTGGTTCGACGAGATCGCGGAGCTGCGGTTCTCGGACATTCCCAACAACCGGATGATGGCGTGGTCCGAGCAGGCCGGGCTGCGGGTCTTCCGCCAGCCGGCGCAGTGGACCAACGGTCATACTCGCGATCGCACCGGGGCGATGATTTCCTGCGAACATGGCGGGCGTTGCATCAGCCGCACGACGATGGATGGCGGCTATGAGGTGCTGGCCACCCATTGGCGGGGCAAACGCCTGAACTCGCCCAACGACGTCGTGGTCAAATCCGACGGCTCGATCTGGTTCACCGATCCGCCCTACGGCATCGTCTCCGACCATGAGGGCATCCGCGCGGAGAGCGAGATTGGCGGCAACCATGTCTACCGGATCGACCCGGCGAGCGGTGCGGTCGAGCGTGTCGCCGACGATTTCGACCGGCCCAACGGCCTTGCCTTCTCGCCCGACGAGACGACGCTTTATATCGCCGATTCCGGACGGGCGAAGGGGCACGGCTTCGGCTCCGACGACAGCCGCCCGCATCATGTGCGCGCGTTGGCGGTCGTCGACGGGTGCCGGCTCGGCGCCGGCCGTGTCGTCGCCGAGATCGACCGCGTGCCAGACGGTCTGCGCGTCGACACCGAGGGGCTGTTGTGGGTTTCGGCCGCCGACGGGGTCCATTGTCTGACGCCGTCCGGCGCGCGGCTCGGCCGGATTCTGGTGCCGGAGGTCGTCGCCAATCTGACCTTCGGCGGTCCGGGTCGCTCGCGGCTGTTCATTTGCGCGACCAGCGCGATTTATGCAGTGGACACGAGCCGATGTGGCGCGCAAATCTCATGAGGCTGGGAGAAAATGAACAGCGATGGAGGCGACTTGACGGGACGACGGAGTTCAAACCGCCACGCGAAGAGGCCATCGGAGGGGGGATGAGTGCATGCTGAAGGGGATCGACCCGTTCTTGAATCCGGAGCTTCTCCAGGTGCTCGCGGCGATGGGGCACGGCGACGAGATCGTTCTGGTGGACGCCAATTTCCCGGCGGAATCGGTGGCGCGCGAAACCGTTCACGGGCTGGCGATCCGCATCGACTGCTCTGTGCCGCGAGCGGTCGAGGCGGTGCTGACACTGTTGCCGATCGATAATTTCGAGCCGGGGGCGGTGCGCTGTATGGAGGTGGTCGGCGATCCTCAGGCGGTGCCCGAGGTGGTCGCGGAGGCCTCTCTGTTTTTCGCGGCCGAGGGCGCCGATATCACCGGCGTGCCGCGCTTCGACTTCTATGACGAGGCCAAGCGGGCCTATGCCATCGTCCAGACGGCGGAGCGGCGGCTCTATGGCAACTTCATCATCCGCAAGGGCGTGATATCGCCGCCCGACAGGACGGCTTGAGGATGTCGGCATGAGTGCCCGCATCGACGCCCATTGCCATTTCTGGCGCCTGTCGCGCGACGATTATGGCTGGCTGCAATCGGGCGATCCGACTCTCGCTTCGATCCGCCGCGACTTCGCGCCCGCCGATCTGCGCCCGTTGGCGGCGGCGGCGGGGATCGAGCGCGTCGTATTGGTGCAGGCCGCGCCGAGCGATGCCGAGACCGACTTCATGCTGGCGCTCGCCGCAGACAACGCCGAGATCGCGGGCGTGGTCGGCTGGGTCGATCTCGCTTCGCCCGAGGCCGCCAAGCGGCTCGAAACGCTGGCGCAAAACCCGACGCTGAAATCCGTCCGGCCGATGCTCCAGGACATCGCCGATCCGGACTGGTTGCTGACGGCGCCCGATACCGGCGTGCTCAATGCGCTCGACCGCCTCGGCCTTCGCTTCGACGCTCTGGTGCTGCCGGTGCATCTCGACCGGCTTCTGCGGTTCGCCGAACGCCGCCCCGACTTGCCGATCATCATCGATCATGCGGGCAAGCCGGCCCTTGGCGCGGACGCGGACGACCCAAGGCATGCGCTTTGGGAGGAGGGGATGGCGCGGTTGGCGCGCGAGACGGACGCGGTCTGCAAGCTGTCCGGCCTGCTCACCGAAATGCGCTCCGATC
Source organism: Aurantimonas sp. E1-2-R+4 (assembly GCF_036549515.1). Taxonomy (NCBI): domain Bacteria; kingdom Pseudomonadati; phylum Pseudomonadota; class Alphaproteobacteria; order Hyphomicrobiales; family Aurantimonadaceae; genus Aurantimonas; species Aurantimonas sp. E1-2-R+4. Next base: position 26,719 of record NZ_JAZHLK010000008.1, read on the forward strand.
AGCGGCAGAGCGAAGCGGCCGCGCTCGCCGTTCTGCGCCCGATCGTCGACAAGCTGATCGGCTGGTTCGGCCCCAAGCGTCTGATCTGGGGCTCGGACTGGCCGGTGCTGACATTGGCGGCGCCGCACGAAGGATGGGTTCGGATCACCGACGCCCTGCTCGATCCGCTTTCGCCTGACGAGCGGGCTGCCATTCTCGGCGATAACGCGGTGACTTTCTACGGACTGGGCGAGGCCGCCGCATGACCGCGCTTGTCCAGATGACCGGAATCGAAAAGCGCTTCCCAGGCGTGCATGCCCTGAAGGATGTGCATCTCGAGATTCTGCCGGGCGAGGTTCACGCCGTGATGGGCGAGAATGGTGCCGGCAAGTCGACGCTGATGAAGATCCTCTCCGGGATCTACCCGAGGGACGGCGGCGAGATCGTGGTCGAAGGCAATGCGGTCGAGATCGACGGTCCGCGCGCGGCGCAAGACCTCGGCATCGGCATCATCCATCAGGAACTGAGCCTGATGAACGATCTGACGATCGCCCAGAACATCTTCATCGGGCGCGAGCCGCGCCGTCGCTTTGGCCGGCTCGACGAGGCGGCGCTGAACCGGCAGGCCGCCGACATCTTCGCCGGGATGAACCTCAAGCTCGACCCGCGCAACAAGGTGGAGCGGCTGACCATCGCCAAGCAGCAGATGGTCGAAATCGCCAAGGCGCTGTCGTTTCGCTCGCGCATCCTGATCATGGACGAGCCGACGGCGGCGCTTAACGATGTCGAGATCGAGGAGCTGTTCATCATCATCCGGCGGTTGAAGGCCGAAGGGGTCGGCATCGTCTACATCTCGCACAAGATGGATGAGTTGAAGCGGATCGCCGACCGGGTGACGGTGATGCGCGACGGCGAGACGGTCGGAACCGTGTCTGCCGCCGACACGCCGGTCAGCCGTATCATCGCGATGATGGTCGGCCGTGCCCTCAGCGACGAGGCGGCGGCACAGCCGGATTTGTCCGATGCCGAAACCGCGTTGGAAGTGCGCGGGCTCAGCCGTGGCCGGGAGATTCGCGACGTCAGCTTTGCCGTGAAGAAGGGGGAAATTCTCGGTTTTGCCGGACTGATGGGCGCCGGCCGCACCGAGGTGGCGCGGGCGATCTTCGGCGCCGATCCGCGCGATTGCGGCGACATCCTGGTGCATGGGCGGACGTGCTCCATTCGCAGTCCGGCCGACGCCGTCAAGGCGGGGATCGGTTACCTCTCCGAGGACCGCAAGCATTTCGGGCTGGCGGTGTCCATGGACGTGCGCGCCAATATCGCCATGGCGAGCCTCGATCGTTTCACCAGCCGCGCCGGCATGCTCGACGAGAACGGCATGGGGGAGGCCGCGCGCCGCTATATCGACCGGCTCGGCATCCGCACCCCGTCCGATCGGCAGGAGGTGCGGCTTCTGTCCGGCGGCAATCAACAGAAGGTGGTCATCGCCAAATGGCTGCTGCGCGATTGCGATATCCTGATTTTCGACGAACCGACACGCGGCATCGATGTCGGCGCCAAGAGCGAGATCTACAAGCTCCTGAACAGCCTTGCCGAACAAGGGCGCGCGATCATCGTGATCTCGTCCGAATTGCCGGAAATTCTGCGACTCAGCCACCGGATCGCGGTGATGTGCGAGGGCCGGCTGACCGGCATTCTGCCCGGCGGTTCCGGCACCAGCCAGGAGGACATCATGCGCCTCGCGACGATGCGCGAGAGCGCGATGGAACCAGTGGGAGAACACGCATGACCACGGTCGACGCCGCGCGGCCTGGCTTTGCCGCCCGCCTTCTGAATACCGGCGCGCATCAAAAGCTGCTGGCCTTCGCCAGTCTGGTTCTGCTCCTCATCGGCTTCTCGCTCGCCTCGCCGAATTTCATGCAGATGACCAACATCATCGCCATCCTGCAGGCGACCTCGGTCAACGGCGTGCTGGCGGTCGGTGTCACGCTGGTGATCATCACGGGCGGCATCGACCTTTCGGTCGGAACGCTGATGACGTTTTGCGCAGTCATCGCCGGAGTGGTGCTGACCTATTGGGGGCTGCCGCTGCCGCTGGGCATCATCGCCGCGATCGGCGCCGGCGCGCTGAGCGGACTCCTCTCCGGCACCTTTGTCGCCAAGATGAAGATTCCTCCCTTCATCGCCACGCTCGGCATGATGCTGATGTTGAAGGGGCTTTCCCTGGTGATCTCGGGAACGCGGCCGATCTATTTCAACGACACGCCGGGCTTCACCGAGATCTCCCGCGGTTCGCTGATCGGCGACCTGATTCCCGCTCTGCCGATCCCGAACGGCGTGCTGATCCTGTTCCTGACCGCCTTCTCCGTCAGCTACATTCTGGAGCGGACGGTTCTCGGCCGATACACCTTCGCGCTCGGCTCCAACGAGGAGTCGGTCCGGCTGTCGGGCGTCAACACCGACGCCTGGAAGATGGCGATCTATGCTCTGTCCGGGGGGATCTGCGGCATCGCCGGACTGCTCATCGCTTCGCGTCTCAACTCGGCCCAGCCGGCGCTCGGCCTCGGTTACGAACTGGAGGCGATCGCCGCCGTCGTGATCGGCGGCACGTCGCTGTCGGGCGGGCGCGGCACCATCCTCGGCACGCTGATCGGCGCGCTGATCATGGCCGTGCTCACCAACGGCCTGCGCATTCTGTCGGTGGCGCAGGAATGGCAGACGGTGGTCACCGGCGCGATCATCATCCTGGCGGTCTATGCCGACATGATGCGTCGCCGCCGGATATAGCGAAGTCGACAACAACCAAGAGGGCGAACCGCGCCCCGACGACATCACCCAGCAAGCAAACGCAACCCGGAGGAAAAATCATGTTCACCAGACGAGTCATTCTCGGCGCGATCAGCGCCGCAGCCCTCTTGGCCGCAGGCGGAGCAGCCACGGCGCAGGAAAAGATGTATGTACCGCTTATCTCGAAGGGCTTCCAGCACCAGTTCTGGCAGGCGGTCAAGTCCGGCGCCGACAAGGCGGCCGAAGAGCTTGGCGTCGAGGTCAGCTTCGAGGGTCCGGACAACGAAACCATGGTCGACCGCCAGATCGACATGCTGTCGGCCGCGCTGGCGAAGAAGCCGGACGCGATCGGCTTCGCGGCGCTCGATAGCCAAGCGGCAATTCCGCTTCTGCAACAGGCGAAGGATGCTGGCATCCCGGTTATCGCCTTCGACTCCGGCGTCGACAGCGATATTCCGATGGCGACCGCTTCGACCGACAACGTCGCCGCCGCGGCGCTCGCGGCCGACAAGATGGCGGAATTGATCGGTGACAAGGGCAAGGTCGCGGTCGTCGCGCATGACCAGACCAGCCGCACCGGCATCGACCGCGTCGAGGGCTTCAGCAACCGGATCAAGGAGGCGCATCCCGACATCGAGATCGTCTCGGTGCAATACGGTGGCGGCGATCAGCTCGAGTCGACCGAGATCACCAAGTCGATCCTGCAGGCCAATCCCGACCTCGCCGGTATCTTCGGCGCCAATGAGGGATCGGCCATCGGGGTTCTCAACGGCAAGCGTGAGATGGGCCGGGACGAGGTCGTGGTGATCGGGTACGATTCCGGCGCGGCTCAGAAAGAGGCCGTGCGCGATGGATCGATGGCGGGTGCTATTACCCAGAATCCGGTCGGCATCGGCTACGAGACGGTGAAGGCGGCCGTCGCAGCCGCCAAGGGCGAGACCGTCGAGAAGAATATCGACACCGGCTTCTTCTACTATGACAAGGCGACCATCGACGATCCGGAGATCGCCGCGGTTCTCTACGACTAAGTTGGATGCCAGGCCGCTCCGCGAGGCCGTGCGTCCTTGCGGAGCGGTGAAGCATACACCGAACTGGTCGGCTGCCGTCGCGATCTATGTCCCGGCGGCAGCCAACCGCGCCAGCGTCGCTTCATCCATATTGCCACTGCAATAGTGTTGGAGCGCCAGAGCGAACGGACTTCCCTCCGCTTCGACGGCCTGTGCGAACAGGGTCATGGAGGAGCGGAATTTCATGTCGTCGGGCGAGCCGAAGATGGCGCGGAGGGTGCGGTCCCGCACTCCCAGTACCGTTTGCGTGCAAAGGATGAGCCCCGGTCCGAGGACAGGATCGGCCAGATAGGCGCGTGCCTCGTCGAGCGAGCCGATGCCGTAGAATTCAGCCATCGACGAACGCCCCAGGCCGCGCAATTGCGGGAAGATGAACCACATCCAGTGGCCGCGCTTTAGTCCCGCGCTCAGCTCGTCGATGACAGTGTCGAAGACCGGCGCCTGAGCCCTTACGAAGCGCGCGAGATCGAAGGGGGCGGTGGCTTCCACGGGTTGCTCCCTGGTTCGGCATCGAATTCCATCCGGTCGGCGCCTGCAATCTCGCATCAATGAAGGTCTTGGGAAAGAACGCCCTTGGGCGCCCTTTTCACCGACAAGATCGACGGCGGGCCCGTTTTGCGACATTCTGCCTGGAACTCGTCGCGGTCGTCCTAGCGCGGGGCGCCCGAATGCCGCGAGTGCGACGCGTAAAGGAGCCGATCATGCGCTGCTTCACGGTTCTCGGTCCGGCAGGTGCCGGGAAAACCACACTCGTCAATCGGCTCGCCGGGCCCCAAGCTGTGGGCGAGCGCTTCGAGACTCGTGACGGTCTCGGCATCGTTTCCTTCGCCTTCATGGACGAGCCGTGGTGCGCCATCGACTGCCCGGGGGACATCGAGACCCTGCCGCAAGCGCGCGCGGCCTTGCTGGCCAGCGATGCGGCGGTGATCGTCGTTTCGCCCGATCCAGAGGCCGCCGTGCTCACGGCGCCGTTCTTCCGGGCAGTGGAGGCATCGGGCACGCCCTGTCTCGTCTTCGTCAACCGGATCGATGAAACCCGCGCCCGACTGCGCGACGTCGTGGCCGGGCTGCAGGACTATTGCGGCCATCCGGTCGTGCTTCGCCAGATCCCGATCCGCGACGGCGAGCAGGTCGTCGGCGCGGTCGATCTCGTCTCCGAGCGCGCCTGGCGCTACCAGGAGGGAGGACCATCCGCCTTGGTCGAGGTTCCCGAGAGTGCCGTGGCGCGTGAGCATGAGGCGCGGGCGGAGCTGCTGGAGAACCTATCCGAATTCGACGATTGGTTGCTCGAGGAGATCGTTGAGGACCGCGAACCGGCGACAGGCGCCCTCTATGCGATCTGCTGCCGGGCTCTGGCCGAGAGCCGCGCGAACCCGGCGCTGATCGGCTCCGCGCTGCATGGTGCAGGTGTCGTTCGGCTGATGAAGTTGCTGCGCCATGAGGCCCCTTCCGTCGATGCACTGCGGCAGCGGCTGGTCGGCGGATCGGAAGCGGGGGAGGCGGGGCCGATGGCGGTCACGTTTCACGCCCAGTACCGAAAGCATCTCGGCAAGGAGAAAATTCTTCGGGCGCTTGTCGACGGGATGAGCGCCGGGGCCTCGCTCGCCGGCGGAAATCTGGGCGCGCTCATGCAGGTGGGGATAGGCAAACCGGCGCCGTCGCCGCTGCCGGTCGGTGGTATCGCCTTGGCGCTCAAGTCGGATCACCTTGCCGCTAGCCGGCTGCTCTTCGCCGACCGGAGCGGCGATCCGCCCGGCTGGGCCTGCTCACCGGAACCGATGTTCGTGCGCAGCCTCGCGCCAGAGAACGATCGCGACCAGGCCAAGCTTTCCTTGGCCCTTACCCGCATCGCCGAGGACGATCCGGGCTTGGCGGTGGGCCAGGAGGGGGCGACGGGCGCGCTTGTCGTGCATCTCCAGGGGCCGATGCACCTTCGCCGCGTCCTCGGCATGCTGGCAGAGGAGTTCGGCGTGAAGGCCTCGGACCACGCGCCCGACGGCGTCTGGCGCGAAACGATCAGCCGACCGGCCAGCATCCACCATCGCCATCGCAAGCAGACCGGCGGCGCGGGGCAGTTCGCCGACGTCAAATTGACCGTGCGGCCAAACCGGCGGGGAGGCGGCTTCAGCTTCGACGAAACGGTGAAGGGCGGTGCCGTGCCGCGAAACTACATCCCTTCGATCGAGGCGGGAGCACGGGACGCGCTGGCGTCAGGGCCGCTCGGCTTTCCCGTGGTCGACATCGCCGTGACGCTGACCGATGGGCAATACCATGCGGTGGACAGCTCGGACTTCGCCTTTCGCGCGGCGGGGCGAGCGGCGGTCGCCGAGGCGCTGGCGGAGGCGGTCCCGATGTTGCTGCAGCCGATCCATGAGGCCGCTATCCACGCGCCCGCCCTTTATACCGGCGCGCTCGTCGCGATGATCTCGTCGCTGAAGGGGCGCGTGCTGGGCTTCGAACCGAATCCGGACGCACGCGGCTGGGATCTGCTGCGTACGCGACTTCCCGCCGTCGCGTTGGAGGAACTGGGGCAGGCGCTCCGATCAGCGACCCAGGGCATCGGCTGGTTCGAAAGCGCCTTCGACCACTATGAGGAGGTTTACGGTCGCGATGCCGACCGCGTCATCGTGGCGCACGGCGGCGCCCGTGGCGAAAGGGTAGCCGCAAGGTAGCCGCGTCGCCGTTGTTGGTCCAAACCGGTCGGGTCGAACCCATGCGTTACCCAGCGGCCCTCGCGACAGGCAATTCGATGACGAACCGCGCGCCACCTGGCGCGTCGGCCAACCAGACGTGTCCGCCGTGCCGCTCGACGATTTCGCGCACGATGGCGAGGCCGAGTCCGCAGCCTTCCACCCCGTCGTCGACACCGCGCTGGAACCGCTCGAAGACGCGGTCTCGTTGGTCCGCTGGGACGCCCGGCCCGTCATCTTCGACGGCCAGACGAACAATTCCCGGCTCGAATCGGACCGCGACCCGGACAGCACCGCCGTCCCGGCATCCGTATCGGATGGCGTTATCGAGAAGGTTCTCGAGGGCCTCGCCGAGCAACACCGGATCGCCTCGTATCAGGACCGGTTCCCCCGCCACGTCCAGCGACACGTCGATTCCACGCAGCAATGCGGCAGCCGCTCGTCCGCGCAATATGTCGGCGGCCAGTTTCGCGAGTTCGATTTTTCCCTCGCTCGATCCGGGCGGGAGGCCGCGCGCCCGTTCCAAGGATAGCAGTTGCTGGGTCAGGCGTGCGGTACGCCGGGCCGCTTCGGCGACCTCCGAGACGCGTCCGCGCAAATCCGCGTCCGGCGGTGCCGCCTCGGCCGCCTCGGCTTGGGCGAGGATCGCCGCAATTGGGTTCCGCAGCTGGTGCGCCGCGTTGGAAATGAAGGCGTCCCGCGCCGCGAAGGCGTCGGAGAGCTGCCGGAAGAGCGCATTCATGGCCCGCACGAGGCTCTTGACCTCGCGCGGCACAGTTCGCCGGATCGGGCTCAGATCGTCCTGCGAACGGCGCTCGACGGCTTCGCGCAATTGCAGCAACGGCCGCAAGCCGAAATTGATGCCAAACCAGACGAAGGCGCCCGCAGCGACGATTACCACTGCCATGAGGGTCGACGCCTCCATAGCCAGTTGCAAGCTCAGCGCGTCGCGCTGGCGGACGGTCTGCCAGACCTTGACCGTCACCCAACCGCCGAATTGCGGTTCGGAGATAAATTCGCGGAGAATGACCGCCCGAACGGGCGCGTCGAAATATTCCGCGTCGAAGAAGGCGGGAACGCCGCTTGCGATTTCTTCGGTTCCCGGTTGCGGCGGCGAGTTGGTATATCCCGTGACGAAGCGTCCGCCGGGGCCGGTGACTTCGTAATAGATGGCGTCGCCAAGCGTTTGGGTCAGCGATTCCAACAGTTGCTCGGACAGGAGATCGCCTTCGCTGAGGACGACGTCGCGGGAAATCGCCAATGCGACGGCGAGGAGAGTATTGTCGTAGAGGGTCTGCGACGTCCGCTCGGCCATCACATAGCGAGCCACGGCGGCGAAGCCGGCGACGACGACCAGTGGCAAGACGATCAGCAGGAACAGCCGAGAGCGCAGCGAGCGGTTCATTGCTGCCCGTCATTGCCGGCATCAAGCATGTAGCCCACCCCGCGAGCCGTGCGGATTTCGACGCCGGTCTCGCGCAGCTTGCGTCGGAGCCGCGACACCGCCAGTTCCACCGCGTTCGGTTCGATCTCGGAACCGACGCCATACAACGCCTCGCCGATTTGCTCTTTCGCGATCACACGCCCCAGATTTTGCAGCAGATACTCGAACAGCGCGAGTTCGCGCCGCGCGAGGTCGATCGGGCCCTGCGGCCCGAACAGCTGCCGCGCCCCGTGGTCGAACCGGAGCCGGCCGAGCGTTTCCTCGACGGGCCGCAAGCCCGGTAGCCGCCGTGCAAGCGCACGCAGTCTGGCGATTAGCTCGGCCATGTCGAATGGCTTGACCAGATAGTCGTCGGCGCCGGCGTCCAGCCCGGTGATCCGATCGCTTGTCTCGCCCCGCGCCGTCAGCATCAGCACCGGCGTGGAATCCCCGCGTTGCCGCAATGCCCGGACCAGATCGAAGCCGCTCAGCCCCGGCAGGTTGACATCGACGATCGCGACGTCGGCGCCTTGGGTGGCGAGATAAGTGGCACCATCGCTGCCGTCCAAAAGGCAGTCCACGGCATGTCCGAGATCGCGCAGCGCCGTGGCGATTCCACGCGCCAGGCTCTCATTGTCTTCGATCAATACAATTCGCATGGTCCTCCGGCCCTTGACAGGGTTCAGACAGGTTGCGCGGATAAACAGGCCCGGATCAAGCTGGCCCCGCGATTTCGACGACGCCGGCAGATCTATGGGAGAGGAGACGCGGAGCGCGGGATACCGTCATCTGCTCTCGACAATCAATGCAACGGTCTGGGAGGACCCAATGACACTTAACAGTTTCACGCGCCGCGCGACGCTGGCGATCGCGGCTTCACTCGCCGCGCTCACCGTGTCGGGGCCGGCTTCGGCTCAGGTCTCGTTCGAAGGCAAGACTATCGAATGGATCATCCCGTTCTCGCCGGGCGGCGGTTCGGACACCTGGGCGCGGTTCAACGCGCCGTTCTTCTCCAAATATCTGCCCGGCAACCCCACGGTTGTCGTGGTCAACGAGCCGGGCGGTGGTTCGACCAAGGGCACCAACCTCTTCGCCAGCCGCGCAAAGCCGGACGGCCTGACCATCCTCGGCACGTCGGGCTCGACTCAGTTCCCGTATCTTCTGGGCGATCCGCGCGTCCGCTATGAATACAAGGATTGGAAGATCGTCATGGCCGCGCCGACCGGCGGTGTCGTCTATGCCTCTCCCGAACTGGTTCCGACAGCGGATGACATCGGCAATCTGAAGGATCAGAAGCTGGTCTATGCGAGCCAGGGCGCTACCTCGCTCGATCTGGTTCCGCTGCTCGGTTTCCAGATGATGGGCCTCGACGTCCAGCACGTCTTCGGCTTCAAGGGCCGTGGCGACGGACGCCTCGCCTTCGAGCGCGGCGAGGTCAACATCGATTACCAGACGTCTTCGGCCTATCTGAAGAACGTGCAGCCGCTGGTCGACGAGGGCAAGGCGGTTCCGCTGTTCTCCTGGGGCGCGCTGGACGAGGACGGCAATCTCGTCCGCGATCCGACCTTTCCCGACCTGCCGCATTTCGGGGAAGCCTACGAAATGCTGACCGGAAAAGCGCCGTCGGGTCCGGAGTTCGATGCCTATTTCGCCTTCTTCACCGCCGGTTTTCCGGCCCAGAAGATGGTCTTCTTGCCCAAGGACACACCCGACGACATCGTCGCCGCCTATCAGGACGCCGTGACCCAGATGAAGGCCGATCCCGAATACCAGTCGGCCAAGGAGCCGGTCCTGGGCACCTACGAGCAGGTCACCGGCAAGCCGGCGCAGGCATTGTACGACAAAGGTACGACGATCTCGCCCGAGTTGCGCAGCCAGGTCGTCGACATGCTGGGCACGGAATATAACGTCAAGCTGAGCGACGACTGACCCCCTGATGTGATGTGGCGGGCGGCTCGCAGGGGCCGCCCGCTACGAGTCTGGAGCATCGGACCAAAAAGTGGAATCCGGTTTTTGGATAATTTCGATGCTCAATCAAAGTGTTAGAGCGTCCTTTGTGCGTTCGAATGGACGCACGGCGCTCTAACGCGGCGCTGGGAGGTCACCGCCATGTTCGACGTCTTCGTTTCGGCACTCGCCGAACTCCTGACGTGGCAGCATATGCTCTACATGCTGCTCGGCGTGCTGCTCGGCCTGTCGATCGGCGTCTTCCCCGGCCTCGGCGGCATCGCCGGATTGTCGCTGCTGATCCCCTTTCTCTACGGTATGGACTCGGTCACCGCGTTGGCCATGCTGATCGGCCTGATCGCGGTCATCCCGACCTCCGACACCTTCGCGTCGGTCCTCATGGGCATTCCCGGATCCAGTGCCAGCCAGGCCACCGTGCTCGACGGATTTCCGTTGGCCAAGCAGGGCCAGGCAGCGCGGGCGCTCTCGGCCGCCTTTGTCTCCTCGCTCTTCGGGGGCCTGTTCGGGGCTGTCGTCCTGACCGGTTTCGTTTTGATCGCACGGCCGATCATCCTCGCATTCGGCTCCGCGGAACTGTTCATGCTGTCGCTGTTCGGCCTCTCCATGGTCGGCGTGCTGGCCGGCCGCAGTCTTGCCAAGGGGCTGGCGGCCTGCGGGATCGGGCTGGTGCTCGGCTCGGTCGGTGGCGCGCCCGCCACCGGCGAATTCCGGATGATCCTGGACTTCGACTATCTCTACGACGGCGTGCCGCTGGTCGTTGTTGGCCTCGGACTCTTCGCATTTCCCGAAATCGCCGAATTGCTGCGCCGCAATCAGTCCATTACCGGTGGGGTCGCTCTCGGCGCTGGATGGTTCGAGGGCGTCCGCGATTGGTTGCGCCACTGGTTCCTTAGCCTGCGTTGCGCCGGCATCGGCTGCATCATCGGCGCGATCCCCGGCCTCGGCGGATCGGTGGTGGACTGGATCGCCTACGGTCATGCGGTGCAGACGACCAAGGACACCTCGCGATTTGGCCACGGCGATATTCGCGGCGTGATCGCTCCGGAAAGCGCCAACAACGCCAAGGAGGGCGGTGCGCTGCTGCCTACGCTGCTTTTCGGTATTCCCGGATCCGGGTCGATGGCGGTGTTTCTCGGCGGCATGGTGCTGATCGGCATCGAGCCTGGCCCCTCGATGGTCACCTCCGATCTGAACATCACCTATTCGATTATCTGGTCGCTTGCCCTTGCCAATGTCATCGGCGCGGGGCTGTGTATCGCACTGGCGCAGCCGATCTCGCGGCTGACGACGATTCCGTTTCCGCTGCTCGCCCCGTTCATGATCGCGGTGATTTCCTTCGCCGCCTTTCAGGCGACGCGCGACCTGGCCGATCTGGTGGCGCTACTGGTGCTCGGCGTGCTTGGCGTCCTGATGAAGCGGTTCGGCTGGCCGCGTCCGGCGATGCTGATCGGCTTCGTGCTGGCGCCGCAGGCCGAGACCTACCTCTACCAGGCAGTGCAGTTCTACGGCTGGGAGTTCCTGAGCCGTCCCGGCGTCTTGATCATCGGCGCGCTGACGGCGCTGTCGATCTGGTTCGGCGTGCGCAACCGCGTCGACGACACCGGCGCCCCGGCTCCGGCAGGTGCCTCCGAGACCGCCGTCTCGGTTTCGGGGCGCGCGCCGTTGGCCGACCGCGGGCCGCAGATCGCGTTTGCCGCCCTCGTCGTCGCGATCTTTGCCTATGCGATCTGGGATGCGGCCGGGCAATCCTTCCTCGGGGCGGTCTTCCCGATGGGCAGCGCGGCTGTCGCCGGTCTGTTCGCGTTGCTGCTGCTCGGGGTGCTCGTGCTCGGCGAGAATGCCAATCCGGCGATCTTCGATCACGAGGTCCACGGCGATCATGTCGGCGCGGACGATATTCGCAGTCCTTGGGCCGGAGCGCTCTGGATCGCGGCGTTGGTCGCCATCACCGCCCTGATCGGATTCTGGTTGGGCGCGCTGGTCTTCTTCCTGGTGTTTCTGCGGGTGCGGGCGCAAGCCGGCTGGACGCGCACACTGCTCCTGACGGCGGTGGCGATGGTCTTCTTCACTTTCCTGGCCAACGCCCTGTCGCTTAATTTCCCGAGCGGATGGCTGCAATCGGCCGTCGATCTCCCTTGGCCTTTGAGGTAGCATCAATGCGGCAGACCGAAATCCCTTTCCTGTTCATGCGCGGCGGGACCTCTCGCGGCCCTTATATCGCGAGGCAGGATCTTCCCGAGGACCGCGAGTCACTGGCGCGGGTGCTGGTCGCGGCCGTGGGCTCCGGCCACAAGCTCAACATCGACGGAATCGGGGGCGGCGCGGCGGTGACCACCAAGGTCGCCATGCTGTCTCGGTCCGAAGACGACTGGGCCGAGGTAGATTACTTCTTCGCCCAGGTTTCGGTGCTCGACGGCCTGGTCGACTTCAAGCCGACCTGCGGCAACATCCTCTCCGGTGTCGGCCCCGCCGCGATCGAGATGGGGCTGGTCGGTATCAAGGGTCCGCAGACACCGGTGCGCATCCGGGCCGTCAATACCGAAGCGCGGATCGAAGCGATCGTGCAGACGCCGGACGGATTCGTCGAATATGATGGCGATGCGCGTATCGACGACGTGCCGGGGACGGCGGCGCCGGTGACGCTCAATTTCATGGACGTGGTCGGGTCGACCTGTGGGGCGCTGCTGCCGACCGGCAATCTGCGCGACGTGATCGACGGGGTCGAGGTCACCTGCATGGACGTGGCGATGCCCATCGTCATCGCGCGCGCCGACGCGTTCGGCCTGACCGGCGAGGAGAGCGCCGAGGAACTCGACGCCAATCGCGACTTCTATGCCCGTATGGAGCCGATCCGGCAGGAGGCCGGACGCCGGATGGGGCTCGGCGACGTGTCGAAATCGGTGATGCCGAAATTCGGCCTGCTCAGTAGCGCCCGTTCCGGTGGAACGATCTCGGCCCGCTACTTCATGCCCTGGAATTGTCATCCGTCGATGGCCGTCACCGGCGCCCAATGCCTCGCCTCGTGCGCCTTGGTCCCCGGGACCGTCGCCGACGGCCTGGCCGAGCGTCCGGTCGAAGGACCCGCCGTGGTCACGATCGAGCACGCCTCGGGAAACATCGAGGTCGCGGCCGATTTCACCCATGGGTCCGACGGCTTCGATCTGCGCTCGGCGGGGCTGCTGCGTACGGCGCGCCTATTGGCAAAGGGGCAACTGATGGTGCCCGGCGCGGTCTGGAGCCGCTGAGCCGACGAAGTGGCTATAGCTCTCGGATCGGCGTGCCGTCGCGCCAGGCGGCGACGGCCTCGACGGTGTCACCGTAGAACAGCCGCCAGGTTTCGTCGGTGACATAGCCAAGATGCGGCGTGGCGAGCAGGCGGTCGCCGAACTCGGCGAAGGCCGCGCGAAGCGGATCGTCCTGCGGAAGTGGCTCGGCGTCGAAGACATCAAGCCCGGCCTTGGCCGGTCGCCCGGCGCGCATTGCGGCAAGGAGCGCCGGCGTATCGACGATTCCGGCGCGGGATGTGTTGACGAAGACGGCGCCGTCTCGCATCGCGGCGAAAGCGTCCGATCCGATCAGGCGATCGGTCCGCGGCGAATGCACGAGGTGGATCGAAACCACGTCGCTTTCGCCCATCAGAGCCGCAAGCGATGGCGCATGAGGCACTCCGCATTCGGCGCAGCGCGCGTCTGTCAGGTTTTGCGACCAGGCGCTGACGCGCATTCCCAGACCCTGTGCCAACCGGGCGACCTGTGCGCCGACGGTCCCCAGGCCGATCAGGCCGAGCCGGAGGCCATCGAGGTCGCGCCCCGGCGGCCCCTGCCAGCCGCCCTCGCGTAGCCGCCCGGCTTCGCCGAAAAGGTTGCGCGACAGCGCCAGGATCAGAAGCAGCGTCAGTTCGGCCGTCGTGGTCTTGCGCGCCCGGGTGCCGCAGACCGTGATCCCGGCTGCCCGCGCCGCCTCGAGATCGATCGCATTGTTGCGCGCGCCGGTAGTCACGATCAGCGTCAGCGCCGGCAACGCTTTGATCACAGGGGCAGGGAAGGGGGTGCGCTCGCGCATCAGACAGAGCACGTCGAACGGACGGAGAGCGGCGACCAGCGCCTCGGTGGACGAAAAGGGCTCGGAAAACACCTCGATGCTGGCGCCGAGGCTGGCCCAGTCGGCATAGTCGAGCGCCGAACCGGACCAGTCGTCGAGAATGGCGATTCTCATTCACAATCCTTCCATTTCAGGAAATGCGCCACGATCGGCGCGCCGGCGATCACCACCACGATGCGGGCGATGTGGTGGGTGACGACGAAGGCGAGATCCGCGCCGGCGATGATCGTCAGCATCGCCATTTCGGCCTGACCGCCCGGCGCGAAGGACAAGAGCGCCTCGACGGCCGGAGCAAAGCCCGCCAGCGCCACGGCTTCGGCGAAGATCGTCGCAACGATGCCGAGCAGCACGCAGAAGGCCGCGCCCGCCAGGACGTCGACCCGCAATTCGCGCCAGCTGACGCCAGTGTATTTCGCGCCGATCGCAGCGCCGATGAAGAATTGCGCTGCCAGGATCGCCAGCGCCGGGGGGCGGTGCTCGATGAGGCCGAGCAGACTGAAAATAGCCGCGACGACCAATGGCCCGATGATCGAGGCGCCAAACAGCCCGATCCGTTCGCCGCCCTTCCAGCCGACCAGGGCGGCGACCATCATCAGCAACAGTTCGCGCGCCGGAATGTCGGCCAGCGCGGCGCCCGGCGCGTTGGTGAGCGGTTGGCCGTAGATAGACGTCATCAGGAACGGGACGAGCGTGACGATCAACAGAACCCGTGTGGCGTGGATGAGCGACAGGGCGCGAATGTCCGCGCCGGCCTCTTGGCCAAAGATCACCATGTCCTGAAATCCGCCGGGCATGGCGGCGTAGTAGGATGTCGGCCCGTCGAATCCGCAGACGCGGCGGAAGAACGGATACCCGATCAGTCCGATGATCAGGACGAACAGCGGCACGAGGGCGACGGAATAGGCCATGCCGGGGAGGCGGGTCAGAAGATCCGGCGTAATGGACGAGCCGACGGCCACGCCGAGCACCGTGCGCATCATGACGCCGACCTGACCGGAGTCGGCCAGCGTTGCCCCAACCATCGCCGCAGCGAGACAGGCAAACAGCGGACCCAGAAGGAACGGCAGGGGCATATCCGCCAGCCAGAACAGCACGACGCCAACAGCGGCGATGATCAGCGTGATCAGCTGTTTGCGCAGCCGCGTGGGGCTTTTATGCCCCGGCACCGGCGGCTTCCTGTTCGATTGTCTTGCTCTCCTTGGCATAGCGAACCAGCGCCAGATACCGGTAGATGCCGTGCACAAACTTGCCATAGGGCAGGGTCAGGAACAGGGCCAGCACAAAGCCGAGGTGCATAGCCAGGAGCACCCCCATGGCCGGGGTCGCGCGCAGGAACAGCAGCATGAGCCCCGTCAGGCCGGTGAGGAACAGCATGGCGAGGAACGCGGTATCCATGCCGAACCGGCTACCATCCTGCAGCGCCTCGTCGCGGCGCAGTTTCGCTGCGAGAAGACCTGCGGGGCCGATCAACAACCCGATTCCGCCCAGCGTGCCGAGGATGACCGGCACGTCCCACCAGGGATAAGGGGCCACGCGCCCGAAGACGTAATGATAAAGCGTCGCGACCGATGTTGCGGCGAAGCAGAGCATGAACCCGTAGAAGGTCAGGTGGTGGTAGATTCGGCGGCGATCGGTTGGCGCCTCGTCCTCGTTCATGCAGCCCTCGCCGCCCCCGTCGAGATAACGCAAGGTGCCGGCGTCATGGGCCGCGTGAGCGAGCGCGGCCGGCTGGGCAAGCGTCGCGGCCGGCTCGCCGATGTCACGCCAGAAGTTGCGCGCGCCCATGCCCAGGGCAAAGATTGCGAAGAGGAAGACCGTGCCGAAGAGCAGCGCCATGGCGTTGTGCGGCATCAGCGCGTAGAAATTCTCGTCCGTGAGATGCGCCGTGAACAGGGCTGCCGGCGCGTTCCAGGCTACGAATCCAATCAGGAAGAGTGCGACCGATAGCGCCACCAGCAATGCCGCGACCAGGCCATGGCGGGCAAAGACCCCGCGAAACGCCTGTGGCCAAGCATATTGCTCGTAGGACTGGTTGCGGACTTCGGCGAGGACCTTGGGCACGTTGACCGCGAATTCATGCGGCGGAGAAAACTGGCAATCGTAATAGCAGGCGCCGCAGGAATGGCAGAGATTGGCCAGATAGTTGAGATCGCCGTCCTGGAAGTCGCGCCGCATCTCCATCGCCGGGAATACCGCGCACAGGCCTTCGCAGTAGCGGCAGGAGTTGCAAACCGTCATCAGCCGGTCGGCCTCGGCAAGGGCATCGGTCCTATGCATTGCGGGCAGCCTCCTGTCCGGCGATCCGCCCGAAGACGCTGCCGATGGTCATGCCGATACCGGCCGCGTAGCCTTGTCCGAGGACGTTGCCCGCCATGATCTCTCCCGCCGCGAACATGTTCGGCGCCGTCCGGCCGTCGGCCATCATCATCCGCGCCTGTTCGTTCACGCGCACGCCCAGATAGGTGAAGGTGATGCCGGGCCGCACCGGATAGGCATAGAAAGGCGCAGTCTCAATGCGCTGGGCCCAATTGGTCTTGTCGATTTCAAGGCCGCGCGTCCGGTTGCCGTCGAGCGTCGTATGGTCGAAGGGACGGCCGCCCTCGACCGCCGCGTTGAACCTGGTGACGGTGTCTTGCAGCGCCTCCCGATCGAGGCCGAGCTTGTCCGCCAGTTCGCCGACCGATCCGGCCGTGACCGGCGGATACAGCGACGGCATGAACTTTTCCAGCGATGGGGCGTCGAAGATGATGTAGGCGATCTGATCGGGCTGCGCCGCGACCAGTCGTCCCCAGATCGCATAGCGCTTCGGCCAGATATCCTCGCCCTCGTCGTAGAAGCGGGCGCCATCCCGGTTGACGACGATGCCGAAGACGACGCAGTCGAGCCGCGTGATGATGCCGCCGTCGAATTTTGGCGCCCGCGCGTCGATCGCCACGGCGTGGCACTGGGTCGGATCGCCGATCTGTTCGACGCCCGCTTCAAGCAGCATGCGGATGATCGTTCCCTTGTTGTAGGGCGTGCCGCGGATGAGAAAGTTGTCCGCCTTGTCGCCCCAGCCTTCCTTCAGCCATTCGAGATTGGCTTCGAAACCGCCGGAGGCGGCAACGAAATTCGCCGCGACGACGCGATGCGCTCCCTTCGGCGTCGTGACAGTCGCGGATCGGAAGGCGCCGTCCTCGATTTCCAGCCCCGTCACCTCCGCATCGTAGGCGACCACGACGCCCAGCCGTTCCGCCGTCCGGTAGAGCGAATTCAGCATCGAACGACCGCCACCGAGAAAGAACGAATTGGTCCGCCCCAGGCTCAGCGTGCCGCCCAGGGAGGGTTGAAACCGCACTCCCTGTTCCTGGATCCAGTCCAGCATCGCCTTCGACTCGCGGATCATCAGGCGCGCCAACGTCTCGTCGGTGTTGCCCGCCGTCACCAGCATCAGATCGTCGAAGAATTCCGCCTCGCCATAGGGACCCGACAACGTCTCGGTCGCGGCATCGTGGGCGCAGCGCATGTTGCGGGTGTGCCGGGTGTTGCCGCCGCGGTAGAATTTCGGCGCTGCCTCCACCACCAGCACCGAACGCCCCTCCCGCCGGGCGGCGATCGCCGCGCAGAGGGCGGCGTTACCGCCGCCCGCCACGAGCACGTCCCAGCGCTTGTCCCAGTCCGCCATGGCTGCCCTAGTCCGTTAAGGTTGGCTTCGTATTTATTTGTATACGAAAAAACACAAGTTGCTACACTGGTCAACAGCCGCGTGCTATCCACAGCACCATCGGCGGCGCATTCAGAGAGGCGTAGTCATGGTTACAGGAGCAGCGTCACCAGGTTCCGGCGCGCGCGAAGGCAATCGGCAGGGCCTGTCGCAATATGTCTTCGACGCCTTGCGGGACGCTCTCCGTGCCGGCCAATACCGTCCCGGAGATCGGCTACGCGAGGAGGAAGTGGCGCATCGGCTCAAGGTCAGCCGAACGCCCGTCAGGGAAGCGTTCAGCCGCCTCTTGGCCAAGCGCCTGGTCGAGCCTGCGAGCGGCCGCGGGCTGGTCGTGCGCCGTCTCGGATCGGCGGAAGTGTTCGAACTCTACGCCATGCGGGAAATCCTCGAGGGCGCCGCCGCGCGTCTATCAGCACAGCACGGCGCGCCGGCCGAGCACCAGGTGCTGGCCGACATCGGGCAGCGGTTCGCCGCTGTGGCCCCCGAAGCGAGCGATCTGGCCGCCGACCTCAACCATCGCTTCCACGACACGCTCTACGCCTCCGCCCGTAACCATTATCTCGATGCGGCGCTGCAGGAGATGCAGGACGCCATCGCCTTGCTCGGCCCCACGACCTACTCCGTCCCAGGCCGCCACGCCGAGGCTTGCCGGGAGCATGCGGCTATCGTGGAAGCGGTTACCGCACGCGATGCAGATATAGCCGAACAGGTCGCGCGCGAGCATATCCGCCGGTCCTTGGCCGCCCGCGTGCTGCTGCTCCACGGTTAGCGTAGAATGGCGAGAAGTTGGATCGGTATTACGCCCGTGCTGCCACGGTCATTCGTGCGATCAGCGACTGCGTGAAGGCCGCCGTCTTGCAGGTGCCGCCAAGATCGGCGGTGCGGGTGTCAGGGTCGGCGATGGTCGCGTCGAGCGCGGCATCGATCGCGGCGGCAGCCTGGAGCGGCGCGTCGTCTGAAAAACGCTCGCCCAGCCATGCCAGCAACATAGCAGCCGACCCGATGAGCGAGGCCGGGTTGGCGATGCCTCGACCGGCGATATCGGGCGCCGAGCCATGCTGGGCCTGCGCCATCGCATGGCAGTCGCCAAGGTTCAGGGAAGCCGCCAATCCCAGACTTCCGGCGAGCTCCGAGGCCAGGTCCGACAGGATGTCGCCGAACATGTTGGTGGTGACGACCACGTCGAAACGGGAGGCGTCGCGAACGAGATGCGCGGCCATCGCATCCACCAATTGTTCCTCGTAGCGGATGTCGGGATAGCGGGCGGCGACCTCCCGCACGCAATCCAGGAACAGTCCGTCCGAAACCCGCAGAACATTCGCCTTGTGGACCGCCGTCACCAGCTTGCGGGGGCGCGCTGCGGCGATCGCGAATGCCTTCTCGGCGATCCTGAGCGAGGCTTGCCGCGTGACCTTGCGCACGGCGAGGGCGAGGTCCGGCGTCGGCATGAATTCGCCACCGCCGAGGAACATCGTGCGGTCGGCGTAGAAGCCCTCCGTGTTCTCGCGCACGATCACCAGATCGATCGGGACACCGACCCGTGGCGTGATCCCCGGTCGCGTGCGGGCAGGTCGGATATTGGCATAGAGATCGAGCTGCTTGCGGAGTGTGCCGGACGGGTTCACGCCACCTTTGTCGACCGGCGGATAGACGTTGTGGGAAACTGGCCCGAGGATCAACCCGTCGGCGCCGCGAGCTCTCTCGCAGCTTTCATTCCGAAATGTGGAGCCGAAGGCTTCGAGTGCCGCGAGGCCGACTGTTTCGTCGTCGAATGCCAGTTCGATGCGGTGCAGCGATGCCGCATGGCGAAGGACCGCCAGCGTCGACTCCACGATCTCTGGCCCTATGCCGTCGCCTTCCATCACCATGAGATTGTACGAACGCATCGCCGTTGGCTCCCTGTTCGCGCTTCGCCATGCATCGGGCCACGACACTGGGAGGCTGGCCGGTCGCATTGAACGCTAGCGCCGCGAATGGTGTTGGTGATTGTCTTTTTCCGAAAACCAGCGCGCCAAAAAGGGAAGCTGGTACGCCCAACGGGAATCGAACCCGTGTTTCCGCCGTGAAAGGGCGGCGTCCTAGACCGCTAGACGATGGGCGCGGCGACGGGGTGTATACGGGGGTTCGCTGGGGATCGCAAGACGTCGGAGCCGGGTTTTTCACACACTGGCGGTGAAGCATTTCGGCTCCGCGCGGAAGCGCGTGCTTCGTGCCGGACGAGGAATTGGGATTCGACAAGATTGCGTCCTCGGACAGGACGACGGGAGGTTCAGTTGCGGCTACGGCAGCGCCAATTCCAGTCGCGCTTGGGGCCGACGTCGACGTGGATCGCTGCCGTGTGGCAGTAGGTGCCTACGCCGCCTCGGCCTGGCAATGAACGCACGTAAGCGGCGACGGCGAACCGGTCGACATCCGGCACGACGATGTCGGCCGCCTTGCATCCCATATGCTGCGAGCGGCGGGCGCCGTTGACGCGGCGATTGTGCGTCGGGCTGCGGTAGCCGGAGGTGACGACGATCTTCTTGCCGAAGCGACGCTCGACCGCCCGCAGCGTCCCGACAAGCTCGGCCGGGAAACAGTCGGTCTGGACGCTCTCGCGCTGGACACGGAGACCATTGGGCGCGACGCGGGCAAAACCGGTGAGCGACGCCACCTGATAGCTGGCGCCGCCGCTGATCTCGTCGAGAATGTCCTCGTCGTCGGCCGATGCGCGCTGCCCGATCTCGAACAGCGAAGACGGGTCGACGCCAGGCAGGGCATTGTCTGCGCCGGAGCTAGGGGCGCTCTCGCGCTGCAGAACGATGCGGCGGCTCTTGCCTTTCTCCGCATTTGCGATCGGCGTGCGGACCTTGGAACGAGCAAAAAGCGACGCGAAAAGCGAGCGGTCGGCCTCGCGGCCGCCCTCAGCCGAGGTCATCTTGTCGCCCTCGCTGACGCTGCCGCCCGCGTAAGCGGCAATCGCCTTGTTCCCGGCATTGAGCATGCGGGGGGAAGCAGGGGGAGGAGCCTCCGCCAAGCCTGCGGTCTGCGGTTCCTCGCTGACCGATGAAGCGTCTGCCGTGGCGCTGGCCGAAGCCTCGCCGTCGATCGCCGCGCTCGCCGGAACCTCGCCGGCGATGGCAGTGCGGTCGGAATCGGTCTGCCCGTCGGCGGCCAAGATGTCTTCGGATGGCGCCGCGCCGGCAAAGCCAAAGGCCGTCGTATCGTCAAGCGCTGAAACGCATGCGCCCACCAGCGGAAGGCTCGAGAGCACCGCCGCCGCCAGAATATGCCGCCGCAGCGGCCAGCGGCGCACGGTCCGGATACTCGTCGTCAAACTTATCCACCCTCTCAATGGCGAGCCGAAAGGTCCGCCTTTTCGAGCTACCGCTGATGCGGCAGACGTCGCAAGCTTCGTCGCGATATCCCCCGCCGACCGCCTGAATCAGGACCGTCGGCATCGAAGCCTGCGCACTAGAACCTATTTCCGCGCATATGGCCAGAATGCGGCAGCACCATGATCGTCGACGGCTCGCGACCGCCGACGTCAGGTCGGGGCAATTCTACCAGCTGCCGGTGTTCTGCATCGAGGCCCACGGCTCGGCCGACGCCTTGGCTTCTCCCTTCTGCAGAAGTTCGAAGGAAATATCGTCGGGGGATTTGATGAACGCCATGTAGCCGTCGCGTGGCGGCCGGTTGATTGTCACGCCCTTGTCCATCAGGTCTTGGCAGGTCGCATAAATGTCGTCGACCTCGAAGGCGAGATGGCCGAAATTGCGCCCGGCA
The DNA here is from genome assembly GCF_036549515.1 of Aurantimonas sp. E1-2-R+4. NCBI lineage: Bacteria > Pseudomonadati > Pseudomonadota > Alphaproteobacteria > Hyphomicrobiales > Aurantimonadaceae > Aurantimonas > Aurantimonas sp. E1-2-R+4. Next base: position 48,202 of record NZ_JAZHLK010000008.1, read on the forward strand.
CCATAGGTCTCCGGGTCCCAATTATAGGTCAGCTCCATCAGCGGGGCTTTGGATTCCCTGGCGCCCGGAAGGTCGTCGGGCGCCGCAAGGAAGATCAGCGTAAACCGTCCCTTTTCGTTCTCGACCCGGCGTGTCTCCACCAGCCCAAGCTTGTTGCAGTAGAAATCGAGCGACTGGTCGACGTCGCTGACGCGGACCATCGTGTGCAGATAGCGCATGCGGATGTCTCCATTGATGAGGTGGGAGAGACGTTAGGGCGCGGTTGCGAACGGCCAACCCCCTGCCGCTGCCAAAGCCATCCCCGCCGTGCATCTCGATCTCCAGAACGCCCGCCCGGCGCCATGCCAGCCGGCGGACGTTCTGGATCGATCGGGCTTGATTCCGCGAAGACGGGAGGAGAAGTCGCTTTCGCAATAACTTGCGAGGCCGCCAAGACTGCCGGAACCTGTGTGCAATAGGACGCATTTTCGCACAAATGCCGTAGTTGCCCTTGCTCGAAACCGGAAGGTTAATGCTATGCTAGACTGTGCCGATTCGGTTGGCGTAAGAGGCGGGACCCCCCCGAATGTCGGAGAGAACCTCTGCAGACGTGCATGGCGAGGGCGAATCATCGGACGGCGGCGACGTCCAACTGATCGTCGTGTCCGGCCATATCAAATGGTTCGACGTGGCCAAGGGGTTCGGCTTCATCGTTCCCGATGATCAGGGCGCCGACATCCTGTTGCATGTGACCTGTCTTCGCCGCGACGGCTACACGACAGCCATCGAGGGAGCGCGTCTCGTTTGCGAGGTGCAAAAAGGCGAGCGCGGCCTTCAGGCATTCCGAATCCTGTCCATGGATCAATCGACGGCCATCCATCCGTCGCAATTGCCGCCGTCGCGCACCCACGTCACGGTGGTGCCGAGCAGCAATCTTGTCCGCGCGGTGGTGAAATGGTTCAATCGTACCAAGGGCTACGGGTTCCTGACCCAAGGCGAGGGGACGGAGGATATTTTCATCCACATGGAAACCCTGCGGCGCTACGGCATGATGGAACTGCGCCCCGGGCAGGAGGTGCTGGTGCGCTTCGGCGACGGCGAGAAGGGTCTGATGGCCGCCGAAATCCATCCCGGGACCGGCCCCGTTCAGCCATCATCCCACTGACCGCGGGGTCTCGGCCATGACATTTCGCAAACCAATCCTCGTGGCCGGATTCGCGGTCTTGGCTCTCCTGGCCGCGGCCTATTTCGCCCTGGCGGGGGGCGACCTGTCGTCCGCGACGCTGGTCACCGACTCGGGCGAGCATGAGATCGATGTCGAACTCGCGCTGACGCCGAAAGACCGCGAAATCGGCCTGATGAATCGCGAGTCCATGCCGGCGGGGCAAGGCATGCTGTTCTCCTTCGACCCGGTTCGGCCGGTAACGATGTGGATGAAGAACACGCTCATCCCTCTCGATATGCTGTTCCTCGACGAGGCTGGCACGGTCATCCATATCAAGACGAACGCACAGCCCTTGTCGCTCGATCTGATTCCCTCCGGCGGGCCAGTCAAATACGTCCTGGAATTGAACGGCGGCGCGGCAGCGCGCTACGGCGCGCGAGTCGGGGATCGGCTCAAGCACGAGATCATACCGGCATCGTGACGGATCGGCGGGCTGGCGGCGCATTCTTGGGACGATTTCATACGCTGGAAGGCGGCGGAGATGGCCGAATATGAGGGTTTTGGCCCGTGCCTGTTGCCGTGGCAGGGTGCGGCGGGCGCAGCCATGCAACGCGTCGGCCTTGACTTCGGCGGGCAAGCCCTGCAAACCCCCGACCACAGGCGGATCATGGCATCCGGAGCGTAGCGCAGCCTGGTAGCGCATCTGGTTTGGGACCAGAGGGTCGCAGGTTCGAATCCTGCCGCTCCGACCATCGCGATCCGCCCGTATTTCGACGCGAATCCCGCGCTCCCGACGAGGCCATGATGGTTGCGAGAATCTACCGTCCGTCCCGAACCGCCATGCAGTCAGGCAAGGCCAAGACCCGCGACTGGGTCCTCGTCTATGAGCCGGAGGAGCCCAAGCGGATCGAGCCCCTGATGGGCTATACGTCCTCGGGCGACATGAATTCGCAGCTCCGCCTCTCCTTCGCCACGAAAGAGCTGGCGATCGAATATGCCGAGCGCAACGATATTCCATTTCGGGTCGAGGAACCCCACCTCGCAAAGCGGTCCAAAGTGGCTTATGCCGACAACTTCCGGTACGACCGAAATCAGCCTTGGACCCATTGACGCTCCGGCGTTCGTGATCGGGGCACTGCTCGGTTTGCATGATTTTTCGGTCACGCCGGCCCCGTAGCTCAGTGGATAGAGCACCGGCCTTCTAAGCCGATGGTCGCAGGTTCGAATCCTGCCGGGGTCACCACCAGCCCAATTGTCCGGCCCGGAGACATGGGCGACATTTTCGGTCCGCGGAGGTGCCGCGCGGTCCAGCAGGCGGCCATTCGCGCACCCCAAGCTCCTCCGCGACGAGCGCTTTTATAGCGTATTCGCGGCCGCAAATCCGACTTCCAGGTCGGCCTTGAGATCGGCGACGTCCTCCAGCCCCACCTGAAGTCGAATGAGCGCACCGCCGCCGGGACCCTTGGCGATGGTCCGGTCGCTCAAATCGACCGGAACGGCGAGGCTTTCGTGCCCGCCCCAGGAATAACCGAGCCCGAAGATCCGCAGCGCGTCCAGGAAGGCCGCCGCCTTTCGCGCATCGCCCTTCAACACGAAAGCGAACAGGCCGCTGGCGCCGCTGAACTGGCGCCGCCAAAGCGCATGGCCGGGAAACGAGGGAAGGGCGGGGTGAAGCACCTCGCTCACCTCCTCCCGGCTTTCCAGCCATTCCGCCAGGGCCAGCGCCGAGGCCTGATGGCGTTCCAGGCGGATGCCCATCGTCTTCAGTCCGCGCAGGACAAGGTAGACGTCGTCGGGCGCTGCGTTGACGCCGATCTGCATTTGGGTGTCGCGGAGCCGACCGTAGGTCGTCTGGGTCGCCGATACGCTGCCCATCATCACGTCGGAATGACCGCCCGGATATTTCGTCAGGGCGTGAATCGACAGATCGACGCCGTGATCGAGCGGCTTGAAGAACATCGGCGTCGCCCAGGTATTGTCCATCATGGTGACCGCCCCGCCGGCGTGGGCGGCATCGCAAACGGCCCGGACATCCATAATCTCGAACGTGTTGGAACCAGGCGCCTCGAGGACGACGACTTTTGTTTCCGGTCGCATCAGCCCGGCGATGGCCTCGCCAATGTGCGGATCGAAATACTCGACCTCGACGCCCATGCGCGACAGGGTTCCATCGCAGAAACGACGAGTGGGGTAATAGACCGAATCCACAACGAGACAGTGGTCGCCGCTCGACAGGTAGGCGAGCAACGGGACCGTGACGGCGGCGAGCCCGGACGGGAGCAGAATCGTCCCGGCTGCCCCTTCCAACTCGGTCAAAACGTCTTCCAGGACCTTGGTGGTCGGCGTGCCCGACAGACCGTAGGTAAACGGCGCGTGAATTCTGTTGTTGAGGCTTTCCGTCGAGGGAAAGAGGACGGTCGAGCCATGGACAACCGGCGGATTCACGAAGCCGTGCTGGGACTGTGGATCGTAAGGCCCATGCGCCAGACGGGTGTTGATGCCGTCCTGCCGTCCCCGGCGGGAGTTGTCGGTGCTCAATTGTTCGGCTTTCTGATTGTACTCAAGACGACTGATCGGACGTATTGCCGAAAGCGAGGGGAAAAAAACGTCAACTGCTTGACCTGCACTTTTTTATGACATGTGATTGCTGTGCGAAATGAGGGACTTTGTCCCGAGGCCGCCATCTGCCGCATCGGACTGGGTACTTCGTTTGTCAATAAAGTCATACCCAAAACCCAACCGGGAAGGTATCCTGATGAAATTGAAGCTTCTGACCGCGGTGCTCGGTCTCTCGATCGCGGGCTTGGCAGCTGGCGGCGCCTCGGCGCAGACCCTCCAGACTGTAAAGGATCGCGGGGCCCTTAAATGCGGCGTCAATACGGGTTTGCCAGGCTTCGCCTCGCAGAATGATCAGGGCGCTTGGCAGGGCCTCGACGTCGACTATTGCAAGGCGATCGCCGCCGCTGTGTTCGGTGACCCCAGCAAGGTTCAATATTCGCCGCTGTCGGCGGTACAGCGCTTTCCGGCGCTCCAGAACAGCGAAGTCGACGTTCTGGCCCGAAACACCACCTGGACCATGGACCGGGACACGAAGCTCGGGCTCACCTTCGCCGGCGTCAATTACTATGACGGCCAGGGCTTCATGGTGAAGAAGGAACTCAATGTCAGCTCGGCGCTGGAGCTCTCCGGTGCGACGGTGTGCGTGCAGAGTGGCACCACCACCGAACTCAACCTCGCGGATTTTTTCCGGACCAACAACATGGAGTACAATCCGGTCGTCATCGAGTCGCAGTCGGACGTCAACTCGGCCTATGACAGCGGTCGTTGCGACGTCCTGACGACGGACGCCTCCGGTCTTGCCGCATCGCGCCTCGAAATGGGCAGTCCGGACGATCACGCGATCCTGCCGGAAATCGTCTCCAAGGAGCCGCTTGGACCCGCAGTGCGCCAAGGCGATACGGAGTGGCTCAACGTCGTGAAGTGGACGCACTACGCGCTGCTCAACGCCGAAGAGCTTGGGGTCACCCAGGCGAATGTCGAAGAGATGCTGGATTCGGAAAATCCGGAAATCCGTCGCCTCCTCGGCAAGGACAAGAACTTCGGCGAGTCGATCGGCGTGTCGCAGGATTGGGTGGTCAACATCATCAAGGCCGTCGGCAACTACGGCGAGATCTTTGAGCGCAACATCGGTGTCGACACGCCGCTCAAGATCCAGCGTGGCCAGAATGCCCTCTGGACCAAGGGCGGTCTGCAGTACGGTATGCCGGTCCGCTAATCGGTAACAACGGAGCGGGCGCCTTTCGGCGTCCGCTCCGACCGGCATTGACGCTCGTCGCCCACCGGTGGCGGGAGCGAGATTTTGTGCACTGCTTGGGAACCGAAATGACCGCCGACATCCATCCGTCGTCACGCGAGCGTGGCGGTGACTCGCTTCTGACCAATCCGACCGTCCGCAGTATCGTGATCCAGGTCCTCTTGGTTGTCGGTCTGGTGGCTTTCGCTTGGTGGATCATCGACAACACCGCGCAAAATCTCGCCGCAGCGAATATTGCATCAGGCTTTGGATTCCTGGAATCCCGGTCCGGATTCGACATCGCCCAGACGCCGATCGCGTATTCCAGCAATTCCACCTACGGACAAGCGATCCTTGTTGGCATCGCCAACACGCTGATCATCGCGGCGAGCGGTGTTATCGTGGCGACGATCATCGGCTTCTTGGTCGGAATCGGCAGGCTGTCGCACAATTTTCTCATCCGCACGCTCTCGACCATTTATGTCGAGACGTTCCGCAATATTCCGCCGCTGCTGGTTATTCTGTTCTGGTATTTCGGGGTTCTCTCCGTTCTGAGCGGACCGCGTGGGGTCGCGGAAAGCCCGATTGGGGTCTATCTCACCAATCGCGGCCTGCAGATCCCGAGCGTACTGTTCCAGCCGCTTGCCTGGGCTGCCTTCGCGGCTTTCCTGGTCGGCATCCTGGCGACGATGTGGCTTGCCCGTTACAGCCGGAAGAAGCAATTGGCCACCGGCGAGCGTACGCCTGTGCTTTGGCCCGCGATCGGGATGATCGTCGGGCTGCCGATCGTCGTGTTCCTGGTGACCGGCGTGCCGGCCGCGCTAGAGTTTCCAGAGGCGAGCCGGTTCAACCTGGCCGGCGGTTTCCAGCTCCGGCCGGAATTCATCGCGCTGTTGCTGGCGCTGTCGATCTATACGGCTGCCTTCATCGCCGAGATCGTGCGCGCCGGCATCCTCTCGGTTTCCAAGGGGCAGACCGAGGCGGCGTCGGCGCTTGGCCTGAAGCGCGGGCAATTGCTGCGACTGGTCGTGGTGCCGCAAGCCTTCCGGGTGATCATCCCACCGCTGACCAGCCAGTACCTCAACCTGACCAAGAACTCCTCCCTCGGGCTGGCGATCGGCTATCCCGAGCTCGTCGCGGTTGGATCGACGGTCCTCAACCAGTCGGGTCAGTCGATCGAGGTCGTGGTCATCTGGATGGTCGTCTATCTGGGAATCAGCATCACGGTTTCGCTGCTGATGAACTGGTTCAACTCGAAAATGGCGCTCGTCGAGCGTTGATGAAGGGCGCGTAGGGCCATGGAAGAACAAGTCGCCCGCTTCGTCGCGACCGAGCAGAAACAGCCGCTCCCGCCCCCGCCGAGCGAGAGGGGCATCATCGGAACGACCCGCCGCAACCTGTTCGCCACGCCGCTCGATTCGGTGTTGAGCATCCTTGCAGGATTGATCATTGTCTGGGGGGTGTGGAACATCGTCAACTGGGCCTGGATCGACGCCACCTTCACGGGAAGCGACCGGGAAGCCTGCCTCGGGGAGGGGGGCGCATGCTGGGCCTTTGTCGGGGCGAAATTCAGCCAGTTCATGTACGGCGTCTATCCGTTCGGTGCGCGCTGGCGGATCGACGTGTCGGTGGTAATGCTGATCGTGCTCGTTGCCGGGATCGCCATACCGCGTATTCCGTTCAAGCGGATCAATGCGATGCTGCTGTTCGCGGTCTATCCGGTGGTGACGCTGATCCTGCTCACCGGCGGGCGGTTCTCGTTTTCCGGTGGCGGGGTGACGCTGCTGCTTTTGCTCGCCGCCGCCATCACGATCAGCGATGTGGCATCGCGCCCGGAGATCGGTTTCGGTAGCCTGATGAAGACTGCCGTCGGGTTGGCTCTGTTCGGCGTGTTGGCGCTGTTGTTGTCGAATATTGTCAGCGGCGCCTCGGTCGATTTCCTTGATCTGCGATTCTCGACGCTCACGCTTGTCGCGTTTCTGGCAAGCCTCGGTTCGATAGCGGTGGCTGTCCTCACCGGATTCCGTTCCCAAGAGATCAGTCGACTCCGCCTGCTGATGCCGATTGTCGCGGTCGTTCTCTTTGTCTTCGTGATGACCGCCAATTTTGGGTTGCGGCCGGTGCCAACCAATCTGTGGGGCGGCCTGATGTTGACGCTCGTCGTCGCGCTGAGCGGTATCGCCGCCTCGCTTCCGCTGGGTGTCATCCTCGCTCTCGGCCGGCGATCGGACATGCCTGCGGTGCGGCTATTCTCGGTGATCTTCATCGAGTTCTGGCGCGGCGTGCCGCTGATTACCGTCCTGTTCATGGCGAATTTCATGCTGCCGCTGTTCCTGCCCGAGGGCGTCAGCTTCAATCAGCTTTTGCGGGCACTCGTCGGCGTCGCGCTGTTCTCGGCGGCCTACATGGCGGAGGTGATCCGCGGCGGCCTCCAGGCCATACCAAAAGGTCAGTATGAAGGCGCCGACGCCATGGCGCTGACCTACTGGCAGAAGATGCGCCTGATCATCCTGCCGCAGGCTCTGAAACTGGTGATTCCGGGAATCGTCAACACCTTCATCGGGCTCTTCAAGGATACCAGCCTGGTCTACATCATCGGTCTGGCCGACCTTCTCGGGACGGTGCGCCGTGGCTTCAACGATCCAAGCTGGATCACCCCCTCCACGCCGGCGACCGGCCTCGTCTTCGCCGCGTTCATTTATTGGTTGTTCTGCTTTTCCATGTCGCGCTACTCGATCTACACCGAGCGACGACTGGATACCGGACACACACGCTAGAGCATCGGACGACAATATGAATGCGTTCTGCCAGCGGGATTTCGGGACAAGGTCGAGGGGGTCGGCGCAGGTCGTAGCGGCGCTACGGCCAAGACGAGCCCCGACGGAATTGACCCGAAACCTCCTGGCCCACCGATCGCCCCGCGCCGGATGGCGTGGAAAGGCCGATCGGCAGGTTTTCAAAACTGCCGTTTGCCGGAGGCAAACAGGCGGGCGGGTTTCCGGTCGCCGGGCGCCCACTTTGTCGGCCGGCTCGACCGTAGCGCCGCTACGTTCGTCGCCGCCCTCCGCGTGGATCACCTCGGCGAACCGGGAAACAGAACCGCGTCCATATTATCTTCCGATGCTCTAAGGATCCGACCATGGCTGTCGATACCGAAACCAAGGCGCAACCGACACCGATGCAGGTCTCCGACGAGATCGCCGTCGAACTCTCGGACGTCAACAAGTGGTTCGGGGAATTCCACGTTCTCCGCGACATCAATCTGACCGTTCGCACGGGCGAACGCATCGTCGTCTGCGGTCCGTCGGGATCCGGCAAATCGACGATGATCCGCTGCATCAACCGGCTGGAGGAGCATCAAAAAGGCCGCATCGTCGTGGACGGCATCGAGCTGACCAACGATCTGAAGAAGATTGACGAGGTGCGGCGCGAAGTCGGCATGGTGTTCCAGCATTTCAATCTCTTCCCGCATTTGACCATTCTGGAGAACTGCACGCTGGCCCCGATCTGGGTGCGCAAGATGCCGAAGAAGAAGGCCGAAGAGGTGGCCATGCATTACCTGTCGCGGGTGAAGATCCCCGAGCAGGCGAACAAATACCCCGGCCAGCTCTCCGGCGGCCAGCAGCAGCGCGTGGCCATCGCCCGATCGTTGTGCATGAGCCCGAAAATCATGCTGTTCGACGAGCCGACCTCGGCGCTCGACCCGGAGATGATCAAGGAAGTGCTCGATGTTATGGTGGGGCTCGCCGAAGAGGGAATGACGATGTTGTGCGTGACCCACGAGATGGGCTTTGCACGCCAGGTCGCCAATCGTGTGATCTTCATGGATGCCGGCCAGATCGTCGAGCAGAACGAGCCGGAGCCGTTCTTCACCAATCCGCAACACGAGCGCACCAAGCTCTTCCTCTCGCAGATCCTTCATTGACCTGGTCGTCGGGCGCGTTTACGCGAATCGCCTGGTCGTGCAGATGATCGGCGTTCGATAAGCGACGCCGTGCGGGGCAGCAACGTGACGTCTTGCGCGGACGCGATGTTGCCTGTCAGGACTTCGGTTCCCCGGATTTCGATGAACATTTCGCGCGAGGGTTGGTGATTTGTCCGAGCGAACATCCGAAAGCAGAGCGGCGCCGTCGCCGGCTCCTGTTCCCGCGACGATCGAACTGGTCGACGCGCAGGCAATCGCGTCCACCCCGAGTTGGGCCATCATTGGAATCTTCTTCATCCTCCTGTTCGGCGGCTTGTATCTGACGGCAAGCTTCGTGCTGCCGGTCATCATTGCCCTGCTGTTCGCGTTGGTGATGAGCCCGGTGGTGCGATTCCTGCGTCGCCGGTTGAAAATCTGGGAGCCGATCTCTGCGTTCGTCCTCGTGATCGGCACGACGATGACGCTGATTTCAGGCTTCTACATGCTCAGCGATCCCATCGCGAAGATCGTCAACGACGCGCCTCGTTACGCCGCGGCCGTGGATGCGGAGATGCGGACTGTCAAGAACCGGCTCGAACGCCTCCGCTCGGCTCAGGAGAATGTGGAGAAAACCGCGAAAAGCGCCGCCGGAGGGGCGACGGACAATGAGGTTGTCGTCAAGAACCCCGGCCTCGTCGACAATGCCACGACCGCAGTGCCGCAGATGCTGGCTTCTGTCGGCTTCACTCTGGTGTTTTTGTTTTTCCTCCTCGCTTCGGGCGACCTGTTTTACCAGAAACTCATACGGTCGATGCCGACGCTGGCAGACAAGAAGCGCGCGCTTCACATCGCGCACGACATCGAGCGCGAACTCTCGCGTTATCTGTTCACCATCACGATGATCAACGCCGGTCTGGGCATCGCGGTCGGGACGCTGTTGTGGTGGGTCGACATGCCGACTCCCGTCGTCTTCGGCGCTCTGGCGATGCTGCTTAACTTCATTCCCTATATCGGTGCGTTGATTGGCATGGCGATTGTCGGGGTGATTGCGCTCGCCGATTTCGGCAACTTGGCCCAAGCTCTGGTTCCAGTGCTGCTGTACCTTGCCTGCACGACAATTGAAGGCCAACTCGTGACGCCAACGATCGTCGGCCGACGGTTGGAGATGAATGCTGCCGCCGTCTTTCTCTCGGTGGCGTTCTGGGGTTGGATCTGGGGCGTGGTCGGCATGTTCCTCGCAGTCCCGGTCATGGTCGCTATCAAGGTCTTCGCCAGCTATGTCGAACCGCTCGCGCCGCTCGGCGATTTTCTATCGGCCGAAACAAAACGAACGCCGGACGAAGACGACTGATAACGGCGCGCGGTGACAGAGACCTGTTCGAGGATGCCGAACGGGGGTGTCCGGCCAGGCGCGGCGCGCGGGGCTCGGTAGAACGCCCCCTAGCAGACCCGGTTCAAAGCCCCACCGCAGGTCAGGCGCTCGGCGCGCCTTGCGGCGTTGCGAATTCGCCCGATGCGCCGTATCGCGCCTCGCCGGGTATCGGCGTGAAGGTGCCGGGAGTGGCCGGTCGAGTTGTTACCTACCACCGCAGATAGGTATGATGCCGCGCTCGTTGCTGCCCTTCACAGATGCCCAATAAAAAACCGGCGGCCCAGAGGGCCGCCGGTCGGTGTGCCGGATATGAATCCGTCTGACTAGCGCTTGGCGGTCGTTGCGACCGGTTTCACCAGCGCGGTGATGCGCCGGAGCGTGACACGCCGGTTCTCAGCGTTCGCCGCTTGCGTCTTGACCTTCAGGTTCTGCTCGCCATAGCCCTGCGTGATCAGGTTTTCCGGCGGTACGTCGAAGTACTGCGACAGCGCCGAGGCGACAGCCTCCGCCCGGCGATCGGACAGCGCCAGATTGGCGATTTCGCTGCCCACCGCGTCGGTATGCCCCTCGACCAGGAAGGTCTCCGCCGGATTCTCCTTGATGACCCGGACGATCGCGTCGGCCAGCGCCTGCAAATTGTCGACTTCGCTTTGTTCGATCGCGGCGGAGTCGAACGCAAATTTGATCGTATTGAGATCGATACGGCGCACCTTGTCGCGAATGCGCTCGGAGCGTCTGACCTCATCGATCGAGTAAATCCGCTCGACGGTCTCGACCGGCGGTGCGACGATCGTGCGATAGTACAGTTCCTCGTCCGGTTCCGTCACGTCGACGATGTATTGGTCTTCTGGAATTGTCAGAACGACCGGAGCGAGATCCGCCGCCGGATCATAGTAATAGTCCGGGCGTTCGGCACCGTCCTGGTAAGGATCGTAGAACAGAACGACCTCGCGTCCGTCCGGCAGAATCCGGGAGCGCTGGATCACGTCGCCATACCGGTTGGTGATCGTCACGACCTGGATGCCGTTCGGTCGGACCACCGTCTGGCGGGTCCGCCCACTGGAAAGACGCTCATAGTAGCGCTCCTCGGCGTCGACCGCGATACGGTCGTCGTCATTGCCGCGGATGAAGTAGGCGGCGGCGCCACCGACCAGCGCGCCAGCGACGCCGGCGCCCACGATCGACAGGATGTCCCGATCGCCGACACGCTCGACGACTTCGGCGCCGGGCGGAAGTTCCGGCTGCCCAACCACAGTCGTGTTGTTGACAGTCGTATTGTTCACGGTCGCGTTGTTGGTCGTGCTGTTGTCGTTGATGGTGGTCTGCGACGAGCCGTCCGCCGGTGCCGAAATCCGCTCTCCCTGCTCCGCAGTGATCGAGGGCACTTCGACAGGCTGGCTCAATTGCTGCACTTGTGCGTCGCTTGCGCTGATCTGGCCGGCGGGGACAGGGGCTTCCTGTATCTCGGCCGACACGGGCTTGGGATCTTCGACCGGAGCTGCCGCGGGCGCTGCGGCTGGCTCTGTCGCGGCGGGTGCTGGTTCGGCCGGAGCCTCGGCAGCGGGTGCGGGTTCAACCGGCGCGGGTTCAGCAGGTGCTGCCTCCGCAGGAGCCGCTTCGGCGGGCATAGGCTCGGCGGGAGCCTCGGCAGCGGGTTCCTCGACCGGGGCTGGTTCAGCAGGGGCTGCCTCCGCAGGAGCCGCTTCGGCGGGCATAGGCTCGGCGGGAGCCTCGGCAGCGGGTTCCTCGACCGGGGCTGGTTCAGCAGGGGCTTCCTCCGCAGGAGCCGCTTCGGCGGGCGTAGGCTCGGCGGGAGCCTCGGCAGCGGGTTCCTCGACCGGGGCTGGTTCAGCAGGGGCTTCCTCGGCAGGAGCCGCTTCGGCGGGCGTAGGCTCGGCGGGAGCCTCGGCAGCGGGTTCCTCGACCGGGGCTGGTTCAGCAGGGGCTTCCTCGACAGGAGCCGGTTCGGCGGGGGCTGGTTCGGCCGGGGCCTCGGCCGCGGGTGCCTCGGCCGGGGCGGGTTCAGCAGGGACCACCTCGGCAGGGTCTGTCTCGCCGGCAGGCGCCGGTTCACAGGCCGCCGGATCGGGTGCCACGGCCGTCGGATCGCAGGCGGTCGGGTCGGCTTGGGCGACGCGGAACGCGGCCGCGTCCTGCGCGTAGGCCGCAATCGGTCCGCTGATTGCGGTCGAAGCGGCAAGCGCGGCCACGCCAAACAGCCTGCCGGTTCTCTTGAAATTCGGCATATCTTTTACCTTTGTTGAAATAAGTCCCTTGCAGACCCGGATGACGCCTCGGCACTCCCATGCACCTTTAATCGGCATCCCGACCAGTTGTCGGCGTCCACTCCGATCGCCGCTAGCTAGGAAAGCGTCGAAGTTTGTCCAGACGCACGCACAACGCCTGAGATCGCTCGGGGTTTCGTTAAATCGTCTCGCTGTCTTCAGAATCGGCCGGGGGGCTCCAATCATAGAGCCAAGAGAGGTCGTCCCGAAGACTGTCCGGCGATCGCAATGAGAGTGCGGCGTCGCGCGCCAGATTGAGCGGCCAGGGCAGATGATAGACGCGCTGGTGGAAGGCGACGCGACGGCGGACTTTGGCGATGCGGGGCCTCCGCTCGGCTTCGTAGTGGGCCAACGCGGCGCTCCGGCTGGGTGCCCGCGCCAGGGCGTCGGCGAGCACCGCTGCATCCTCGATGGCCATGCCGGCGCCCTGCGCAGCATACGGTAGCATGGCATGAGCCGCGTCACCGATCAGAATGAGCCGATCGTCGAGATGGCGCCAAGGCCGGTCCGGCGGCACCACGTTCAAAGGCCAGCCGGTCATGTCGCCGGCCGCCGCGATCATCGATGTAAGTTGCCGATCCCATGAGCGGAAGCGGTAGGCAAGCCCCGCCGGATCGGCGAGCGTCGTTCGCTTCATTGGCTCGATGAGGACGAGGTTCGTCTCGCGCCCGCCGGAAATCGGATAGGCGACGGCGTGACGCCGGGGGCCGAGCCACGCCGTGATGCCAGGCGGCGGGCCGCCGTCGTTGTCGCGGCTCACGTAGCCGCGCCAGGCGATCGCGCCGCTAGGTGTGGCCGCCGCAAGCCCCAGCCGGCGCGCGATGGACGAGCGCACGCCATCGGCGCCGACCACCAGGCTGGCCTGAAGTCTGTGCCGACCCTCGCCGCTGATGAACCAGAGATCGAGGCCGCCACGCGCCGGGGTCAGCGCCTGGAGCGTAGCCCCAAGGTGAAGCGTGATCGCGGGGGAACGGTCGACGGCGCGCAGGAGAACTGCCTGCAGGTCGGCGCGGTGGATCGATACATAGGGCATGCCGTCGCTGGCGACGACCGGGACCGAGGCGATCGGCCGACCGGTGAACGCCCGGCGCAAGATTACCTCACGAGCGCGCGTGCCATGGACCAGCAAGTCCTTCATGAGTCCGAGCCGGCCGAGAACTCTCAACGCGTTCGGGGAAAGCTGGAGACCGGCGCCGACTTCCTGCATCTGCGGCGCGCGTTCGAAGATTTCTACCGCGAAACCACGATCCGCCAGCGCCAGCGCTGCTGTCAGTCCGCCGATTCCCGCTCCGATGATCGTGATCGGTCGCGCCCGGTCGGCCGCGGACACGGACCTAAGCGGCCTTTTCTCCGAAGCCGCAACCGGCCGGGCTGGTTTCCGTGGCTTTCAACGCCGTGTTCAGCCGATAGAGGGTCGAGCAGTAGCCGCAGACGATTTCGCTCTCGTCGCCCATGTCGAGATAGACATGGGGGTGATCGTGCGGCGGATTGGCGCCGCAGCACATGAACTCCGTCACCCCGACCTCGATCGTGTCGTAGCCTGCGTCGTTCTGAAAATGGGGAATCACGTGTCCAGCCATCGCGGCTCACTCTCGGCTATGGTTCGCAACGTCGCGGACCATAGTGTCGGTGGAACGGAATGAACAGGGGTGGCGATGACGCCACTTGGTGCTTATCCAAACGTTTGCGGACTTCACGCCGCCAACGGGATACGAATGCGAGGCTGCGCCCATCATGGATCATTTCATCAGCGACGGGCTTGAACTCGCATTTCTCGATGCGGGCGAGCGCGATGCTCCAAGCGTCCTGCTCCTGCACGGCTTCGCGTCATCAACCCGGGTCAACTGGGTGGATACCGGCTGGGTCAGGACGCTGACCGACGCTGGCTACCGGGCCGTCGCCTTCGATCATCGCGGTCATGGCCAAAGCGCCAAGCCGACGGATGAGGCGGCTTACACGCCCCAGAAAATGGCCGACGACGCGGTGGCGCTGCTCGACCATCTGGAGATTCGGGAGACCACGGTTTTCGGCTATTCCATGGGCGCGCGGGTCGCGGCCTTTGGAGCGCTTGCCGCGTCCGATCGCTTTGCGCGCGTCGTCTTCGGCGGCCTCGGTTCTGGCCTCGTCGACGGCGTCGGCGATTGGGACCCGATCGCCGCGGCGCTACGCGCCCCTTCACTGGAGGACGTCAAAGATCCGCGCGGTCGCATGTTCAGGGCTTTTGCCGATCGGACGAACAGCGACAGGGAGGCGCTGGCCGCCTGCATCTCGACGTCCCGAAAGGAATTGACGGAGGCCGAGGTCGGCCAAATTACTCAGCCCGTGCTGATCGGCGTCGGCACGACGGACGACATCGCCGGCTCGCCGCACCGGTTGGCGGCGCTGATGCCGAATGCTCGCGTGCTCGCTATCGAGGGCCGCGACCATATGCAGTCCGTCGGCGATCGTCGGTTCAAGGCCGAGGTGCTGCGGTTTCTGAGCGACGACGCCTGACGCCCTATCCAGACCGCTTCAGCGGTGCCCGGCGTTGCGGCCGGGATGTGCCGCACCAAAGGTGTCACATACGCGCTGACGATCATCTCCATGGGGCCTACGAGCGTCTGCGGCTTTTCCTCGGGCGGCAACGCGCCTATCTGTACTCGGATGCGGGAACTATCGAGGTTTCCCCAAGCGCCGTTTCGGGAGAGCGCCATGAGCAAGAGCAGCCCGCAGGTCCAGGACAAGATCCAGGCCGTCGATCCGATCTGGGCAAAAGTGCGGACGGAAGCAATTGAGGTCGCGGAGCGCGAACCGGTTCTGTCCTGCTTCATCTACGCCACCATTCTCAACCAGCGCAGCCTTGAGGCGGCGCTGATCCACCGCGTGTCACAACGGCTGGATCATCCGGACGTGCCGGCGATCGTGATCGCGCAAGCCTACGCCGACATGCTGGAATCCGACGTGGAGTTCAGCGCGACGTTGCGAACCGACATCCAAGCGGTGTTCGACCGTGACCCGGCCTGCGAGCGCTACATCGAGCCGCTGCTCTACTTCAAAGGGTTCCATGCGATTCAGACGCATCGGCTCGCGCACTGGCTCTGGAACGAGGGCCGGCGCGATTTCGCCCTCTATCTTCAGGCGCGTTCATCCGCAGTGTTCCAGACGGACAT
This sequence comes from Aurantimonas sp. E1-2-R+4, assembly GCF_036549515.1. NCBI lineage: Bacteria > Pseudomonadati > Pseudomonadota > Alphaproteobacteria > Hyphomicrobiales > Aurantimonadaceae > Aurantimonas > Aurantimonas sp. E1-2-R+4. The sequence goes on from NZ_JAZHLK010000008.1 coordinate 63,849, forward strand.
TCATCCGGCGTCCCGGATGGGCAGAGGGATTTTTCTCGATCACGCCACCGGCCTCGTCATCGGCTTCACAGCGGTCGTCGGCGACAACGTCTCGATTCTCCAGAACGTCACCCTCGGCGGCACCGGCAAGGAGTTCGGCGATCGCCATCCGAAGATCGGCTACGGGGTCCTGATTGGCGCGGGGGCGAAGGTCCTCGGCAACATCACGATCGGCAAATGCTCGAAGATCGCGTCCGGCTCGGTCGTCCTCAAGCCTGTTCCACCGCACACGACCGTGGCCGGCGTTCCGGCGCGGGTGATCGGCACGACCGACGATTGCGACGAGCCGGGCCGGGCCATGGATCAGAGCTTCGATCGCACAGATTGATTGCGTCGGCGCATTGAATTTGCGAGCGGAGGCCTAGCTACAGCCGTTCGAAATTGGTCCAGGAGAACGATGTGAAGCCCGACGAAATACGCAAGCTCGAAGCTTATCTGAGACAAAGTTTCAAAGGAGCCGACCTCCAGGTTCGTGCGCTTGCGCGCAGTGCCGATTCGGCTGAGGTCTATCTCAACAGTGAATTCGTCGGGCTGCTCGCGAAGGATACTGAGGAGGGTGAACTGTCGTATCACTTCACCATGACGATCCTCGACATCGATCTGGAATAGGACGACGGCGCCCAGCTAGGCCGGTCGGCTCGTCCCTCACTGGCGGGGGGCGCGGCGTATTGGTGATCGGGGATAGAGGAGCCGGCCCGTCCCCCAAGGGCCGGCTCCGTGACCGTTCAGGCATGGACGGGGAAAGCCTGAGCAGCCTAGCTGAACCTCGCCTGGCGGCGGCGAGGTGGGGTGCGTGACGGGATTTCGGCGGGCAGGGCGCGCCGGGATTTGGATACCGACAAACCGGCCGGAGCACCTTCCCGCGCGAAGCCTCATGCTCCAGGACAGCGCGGACGCCGATTTCAGCGGACGCTGCCGACCAGAATGTTGCGATCGTCGGCGATGGCGAGCCATTTGCCGGCATCGCGTTCCGACTGACGCTTCAAATATTCGTAATCCGTATCGCTCCAAGCAAGAACGCGATCGTCGAGATTATCGAGAACGTAATCGCCTTGATCGGTGCGGACCGTCAAAACCGCATGGCCTTCGCCGTTTGACTGACGCAGGACGGTGATCAGCAGTGCTGAGGCGGGGACTCCCTCGCGCTGGAGCATGTATTGCTTCAGCAGCACGTAGTCCTCGCAGTCACCTTGAACCGTCGGATACGACCAGACTTCCGGGACGCCATACATGTCCTGGTCCGTGCGCGGGAAAATGGAAGAATTGACGGCGTTGTTGACCTCGACGAGCTTGGTCCACATCGCCCGGGTCAGGCTTACCACGCCGACCGAGGCGTTCGGCTGACAGGTGCCCGGATAGCGCTTGCAGAATTCATAATGCCCGATCGGCTGCGACGTGATCCCCGTGGTGATCATGGCCGAGGATTGGGCGGAGGCCGACGTAGCGGAAAATACCACCGTCAGAAATCCGAGACCGACCACCATCTTGCTGAAGAATTTTGACATTTTCTTTCTCCCCGTTCGTTCAGGGAGAATGTCACATCCGTTTTACTTCTACACAAAATGTAGTAGTGTAAATTATATCAAATTTTATCGGATTCCTATCGATTCTATACTTTAGGTAACATAAAACTTTTCAAGAGAATTTTCGTCCGACCAGTGGGATTTCGTCAACCATAAACGATGTGTCGGCCGACCGAGGCGCTGGCCAGATCCGCATAGATTGACGCAGGTCGGGAAGGAGGGGCAGGGCAGCCGCGCCATAGTCAGCCTGCGCCCGAGACGCCGGATCGACTGGCGCCGAGGGCCCAGCCAGGCCAGCTTGTGGCGGCGCGCGTCGGAGCGCGCCCTGGCACCTGCGGCATCAGTTCAATCTCGTGATTGCCGACGGCCCAGGGCTGGTCGAGCGACCTCAGGCGATATGGGCGCCTTGGGCGGCCGTGTAGATCGTGTAGATCGATTGGCTCGCCGTCATGAACAGCCGGTTGCGCTGTTCCCCGACAAAGGTGAGGTTGGCGCAGCCTTCCGGCGTTTTGATCTGGCCGATCTTGGTGCCATCGGGTGCATATACCTGCACGCCGTCCTGCCCTTCTCCGGCAAAGCCTGTCGCCGCCCAGACATTGCCATCGACATCTGCGCGCAGACCGTCGTGGAACCCGCTTTCCAGCGTCGCGAACTCGCGCCGGTTCGTCAGCTTGCGACCGTTCTCCTCGACGTCCCAGGCAATGATGCGGGCCGGCTCGGGATGGTGGGTGGCGGCCGAATCCGCGACGTAGAGGATGCGGTAGTCCGGCGAAAAGCAAAGTCCATTCGGCTTGAAAATCTCGTCCGTCAGCTTGGTCAGCACGCCGCTGGTCGCATCGATGTGATAGATGCTGGTCGGCAGTTCCAGCTCGCGGACATTGCCTTCGTAATACCAATGGCTGCCATAGCCCGGATCGGTGAAGATGACGCCGCCGTCATCCGGGTGGACCACCGCGTCGTTCGGGGCGTTCAGCGGTTTGCCCTCGAAGGTTTCGGCCAGCACGGTCGGCGAACCTTCCCGCCCATAGCGCACGACCCGGGCTGTCGAGTGCTCACAGCTAATCTGTCGTCCCTCGAAGTCGAAGGTGTTGCCGTTGGAAAAGTTCGAGACGTGGCGCAGCGGCGTCACCGTCTCGGTTACCGCGTCCCAGCGCATCTGGCGGTTGTTGGGAATGTCGCTGAACACGGCGTAGCGGCCGACGCCGTTCCAGGCGGGTCCCTCGGCCCAAAGAGCGCCGGTCCATTGCCTCTGCAACGGCGTGTTGCCAATCATGTACTGGGAAAAGCGCGGGTCGAGTACGACCCAGGCATCATCGGGATAACGAGACGGCTGCGGAGGCAGCGAGATCTCTTGCGTCTCCGCGAGTCCAGGCATCGCCAGCACGGCGCCCAGCGCGGCGCTGCCCGACAGAAATGCACGTCGGTCCATGTTCATGTCGTCCTCCCCACCGGCCGATCCTGAGAACGCGCCGGATTGCGTTGCTCATCATTCTCCAACTGGGCATGTGCGGCAGGAAGCTTAACGCTGTTGACGACGGTTTGCTATCTCGGCGCCTTTACGGCCGCCGGGCTTGCACCGAGCGGTGAATGCATCGGATCAGAAAGTGTATCCGGCATCGAGAATTCGGGTGCATAATGAAAGCGTTGGAATGCCGTAGGTGCATGTCGATGCATGGGGGGCATATGACCTTCGTTGCCACTGGGGCAAGAATGGTCCGCTCGCAAGAGGGGCGCAGCCCTATCGTGGTGGCGAGGAACTTACATTCGGGCAGTCGGACATGGCAATATCGCCTGGGCGACGCATTCTTCAGCACCAAGGGTTCCGGACAGATACCGTCAGGCTGTCAGAGCATGCTGCGTTCGATCGTTTCGCGCGACTGCATCGCGGCGAATTCGATCGCGAATCCCTCTTCGAGGTGGCGGACGACCCGTCCTTTCGTCGTGCCCAGCGTGATCCGCGAGCCAATGGCGGGCCGAACGCTGCTCGTCACGGCCGCGCCGGACAGTGACAAGTCGATGATCCGGGTCTGGTAGCGACGGCCGTCTTCGAGGACCACGTCCACGAACGGGTTTTGCGGCTCGACCCGCTCATGGCGGCGATCTTCCGGTAGATCGAGTTCATGACGGTTGGCGAACCAGGTCAACTGGGCGGCCAGCTTCTCGCGCTTGCGTTCGCTGCTGTTGAGCATGAGCACAAAGCCGCCGTCAAAAACGCGAACCACCGTGCCCTCCAATCGACCGATATGATCGATGTAGACGATGATCCGCTCGTCCTTGGACGGGTGCACGGCGGTGGTGATCGCGACGTCCCCAGGGGACATGTTCTCGGCGCGGCAAGGATATTCGGTTCGGTCTTCCCGCATGAAGCGGCCGAGGAGATTGACGTCGACACGATTGAAGCGACGCCGCTCATCCGTTCCCGTCTGCCGTGCTTGAGCCTGAGCCTGCATAATCTCTCAACCGTCGTTTCGCCACGGTCGCGCACAACCGCGCTTACCGGGACTTTTTACAGCCCGAAGCTTAACGATCGGTGCAGGAATCTTCATGCTGCGATGCAGTGATGCCGTGTTAACTCTCGATTGCAAATCTGTTTGTCGAATTGCGCTGGAAGGCTTACGAATGACGCAGGACGGATTTCGATCCGGTCTGGCAGCACCCACCTGCGCTTCCCTGGTTTTCCAGTTCAGATTCACGCAGACCTTTGGCCGCCCCATGTTATGGGGCGGTTTTTTCTATTGGTGTCAGTCTGCGTCCCGCGCCCCATGTTCGGCGGGCCGATGCGTCACCCTCGCGGTCGTCGGCTAGCAGTGGAAGAGGACCGAAACGACGATGGAGCACGAAGCGTGACCCCGCACCATTCCGGCCAATCGGGCGACGAGACCCTCGATCGAAGGCCGCATCCCCCGGCCTTCAACGTTCCGGCAATCATTCTGATCCTCATCGCGGTTCTTGCGACCGTCCATGCGATCAGGGTTTTCGTCCTGGGTCCCGTCGCCGCGTCCGATGTGCTGCTCGACTTCGCGTTCATTCCCGGATGCTACGGCGATCTTGACGAAATCTGCGGGTTGCGTTCCGCCGGCGCCGATATCTGGTCGCCACTCTCCTATGCTTTTTTGCATGGGGATTGGACGCATCTCGGGGTCAACGCGGTGTGGCTGCTGGCTTTCGGGACACCGGTCGCGCGGCGGCTCGGGACCGTTCGTTTCGTTGCCTTCTCGGGGGTTGGCGCGCTCGCGGGCGTGGCTGCTTTCGCGATCTTGAACCCGACCCTTGTCGCTCCAGTCATCGGCGCTTCGGGAATTGTATCGGCGTTGATGGGAGGAGCCTGCCGTTTTGCCTTCGGGGGGCGGGGGCGGACGCGGTTCAACCCGGCGCGGGCCGACATGCCGGTCGTGCCGATCACCGATGCGTTGGCCAACCGAACCGTCCTTGTTTTCATCGGGGTCTTTTTCGCGACCAACCTGCTGATCGGCAGTGGAGTGGGCGGTGCGCTCGGCGGTGGCGCGATCGCCTGGGAAGCCCATCTGGGCGGATTTGCGTTCGGGTTCCTGGCATTTCGCCTGTTCGATCCCCTTTCGCGCGTCCGCTTGCCCTGACACGCGCGCCTTGCCCCTTGCGGTTCGCGCGACTCTGGCTCACCTTTCCAAACGATCACGAAGGGGAGGCTGAAGACATGTCCGTGCGCCAGATACTGGAAGAGAAGGGGCGGGAGGTCGTGACACTCCGTCCAGAGGCGACACTGGAAGAGGCTGTCCAAGTACTCGCGGGCAAGAAGATTGGTGCCATCGTCCTCGTCGACGCTCAGGGAGCGGTTGCCGGCATCGTATCGGAGCGCGATATCGTTCGCCTTATCGGAACGTCTGGCGTCGCCAGCATTTCTCAGAGCGTGCGCGACGTCATGACGATGGCGGTGACCACATGTACGGAATCGACCTCGATCAACGAGGCGATGGAATTGATGACCCACGGCCGCTTCCGCCACTTGCCCGTCTGCGAGGAGGATAAGCTGGTCGGGATCATTTCGATCGGCGACGTCGTCAAACGCCGCATCGAGGAAGTGGAACGCGAGGCCAACGAGATGCGCGAATATATCGCCGCCGGCTGAACGAAAGCGAAAATGGGCGGTGGGGCAATGCGTCGGCCTCATGCCAGCCCGGACACAAATCGGTCGTCGCCTACCGTCCGCCCGCTTCGAGGGCGACGTCGGTCATTCGTTCGATCTCGCCGATCCGGCTCTTCGTCGCTTCGTATCCGAGCGCGATGGCCTCCTCGGCCCGGAAGAACTCCGAAAGGCCGATGTCGCGCACGCGCGGTTGTAGAGAAAGATCGGGAGGATCGCCGGCAAGACGAGCGCGGGAGATTCGGTCCTGGATGATGTTGAACGCATCGACCATGGAGCGCGCGATGCTGAGTTTCTCTCTCCGGGGAGAGGCGCCTTCCAACCTTGGCGTTACGATATCGGTCAGCCCCAGTCCCTGCGGCGATGCGCTTCCGTCATCCGCAACATCATCCGCGACGGCCCGCATGCGAACGATCGCCGCGCGTCCGAACAGGTCGTAGTGCAGGTTCACGGCGACGACGAATTTTTCCTCGTTGACGCGGCACACATTCACCGGAACCGGGTTGACGAGGGCGCCGTCGAGTAGTCGCCGGTTGCCGCAGGAGACGGGCTCGAAAACACCGGGAAGAGCATAGGACGCCCGCATCGCCAGGATCAGGGAGCCGGAATCGATCCACACCTCGTGACCATTTTGCGCCTCGGTGGCGACGCAGACGAGGCGACGGTCCAAATCCTCGATCTGGATCCCTTCCAGCGATTCCGACAGGCGACGGCTGAGCCGCATCCCGCCAATCAGTCCACCCGCGCCGAAGCGCAGATCGAGAAACCGCATCATTCCCCGTCGCGTCAGCGACAGGGCAAACGTTTCCAGATCGTCGAGTTTTCCAGCCAGGTAGCAGCCGCCCACGAGGGCACCGATCGACGTGCCGGCGATCATGGAGATGCGAATGCCGGATTCGTCGAGCGCTCTGAGGACGCCGATATGCGCCCATCCGCGGGCCGCTCCGCCGCCGAGGGCCAGCGCGATGCCTGGGGAGCGCCGCGTCGCGGTCTCTTGAGGTGCGTAGCTGGCTAGGGGAGGTTCCGCCCCCCAACCGAAGACCCTATCAAGCATCTTGCGTCGCCCCCGATTGTTCTCCGTTTATCTAATGTGAGGCTACGGCAAAGGTCTGATCATCCGATTAAGAGGCGACGGGACCATCTCCCGTCTCGCGAACCGCAAGGCTCTGCCCATCGTCCGCGACGACACGATAGAAACAGGTCGAGCGGCTGGTGTGGCAAGTGTCGTTCGGCTTGGCGACCGCGACTTTCAGCCAGACGGCGTCCTGGTCGCAGTCGACGCGGACTTCGCGAACGCTCTGTAGGGCGCCGGACGTTTCGCCCTTTTTCCAGAGCGCGTTGCGCGAACGCGACCAGTAATGTGCCAATCCTGTCGACAGGGTCGCTTCAAGCGCCCGTTCGTTCATATGGGCGACCATCAAGAGCTCGCCGGAGGCGTGATCGGTGACGACGGCGGTGACGAGGCCGGCCGCGTCGAATCGCGGCCGAAGCCGGGTTCCTTCCTCTTGTTCACTCGCGTCGGCTGATGGACGATCAAACACCGGCTTGTCCGACATCGCCATTCTCACACCCGGTGGCCGGTCAGCGAGAAGAACCGCCCCTTCAACTCGCCATCGTCGGCAAAGACGCCCTGGAACGACGTTGTCACGGTCAGCGAGCCCTTGGACCGGATACCGCGCATCGACATGCACATATGTTCGGCTTCGATCATCACCGCGATGCCCTTGGGCCGAAGCATACTGACGATAGCCGTGGCGATCTGCGCGGTCATCGATTCCTGCGTCTGCAGGCGGCGACCATAGATATCGACGACGCGCGCGATCTTCGACAGGCCGAGAACGCGACCGTCCGGGACATAGGCGACATGCGCCTTGCCGATGATCGGCACCATGTGGTGCTCACAGTGCGAATGAAAGTCCACGTCGCGAACCAGAACCATGTCGTCGTAGCCGGAAATTTCCTCGAAGGTGCGGCCGAGAACGTCGCCGGCTTCCTGTCGGTAGCCTCCGAACAGCTCCTCATAGGATTTCACGACGCGGGCCGGGGTTTCGCGCAGGCCCTCACGGGTCGGATCTTCGCCGACCCAGCGCAACAACGTCTCCACCGCCGCCTCCGCTTCCGCTCGGCTCGGCCGCTCGGTGTGCCTCTCGTCGGCAACGTCGGGAAATTTCTTGACGACAGCGTCCATCTTGCTTCGCTCCGTGCCAGTCGGAATTCGTGCGGCAATCCATAGGGAATGTTGGTCGGGAGCCTGCGCCGGAGCGTCATTACGGCTCGAAATCGATATCCTGTCCACACCTACCCCAATTCCGGCGCCATCGGGCCATGACAATGCGTCCGAGGACGGCGACTTTCGAACCGGCGCCCGAGCAACTATATAGTTTCGGAAAAAGCGAAATGACAGGGCAAACGGCCGAAGCCGACGGATGGTGTTGCAGTGATCGACGACGTGTACAATTCCCGCATTCTCGAGTTGGCCGGCAACATTCCCCGGATCGGGCGTCTCGACAGCGCGGATGCGAGCGCGACCGCGCACTCCAAGCTTTGCGGCTCGACGGTGACGGTCGATCTGAAGCTCGCCGACGGGGTCGTGTCGGATTTCGCCCATGAGGTGAAGGCCTGCGCGCTCGGACAGGCCTCGTCGTCGGTGATGGCCAGCCATATCGTCGGGGCTACACCTGACGAATTGCGTGCGGTCCGCGAGACGATGCGCCGGATGCTGAAGGAGAACGGAGCACCGCCGTCTGGCCGCTTCGAGGATCTGAAATATCTGGAGCCCGTCCGCGACTACAAAGCCCGGCATGCCTCCACCATGCTGACCTTCGACGCGGTGGTCGACGCGCTCGACCAGATCGCCCGCAAGGACGAGAGCGCGGCGGCATGAACGTCGAACCGGGCTTCTATCCCGTCGGTGCAACGCGTTGGTCTGGTGATGTGCAAACCTGAACCAAAAACCGATCACACGGCGCCCAAGGGTTTGCCCGACCGCGCTCGACCCTTGAGCCGTAATTACGATGGGCCTTGGCAGCGGACGCCGGGCCGCTTGGTCGGAATGGCGCTCGTCCGCTTCTACCAGATCGTCTTTTCGCCGTTCGTGGGTGGCCATTGCCGGCACATCCCGACCTGCTCGGAATACGCCTATGAGGCGGTGGCCCGGCACGGGCTTCTGCGGGGCGGGTTCCTGAGCGCGCGGCGGGTTGCCCGCTGCGGCCCGTTCGGAACCGCCGGCCTCGACCCGGTGCCGACGGAAAAAACGAAATAGGCCCCATCGTCGCTGGGAGCGCATCGGCATCGAACCCTACCGACGTAGAGGGCGGCGCGTTCCAACCGGTTCAGAAGTCCCGCGGGATTCTTAGCAACTGTCCCGGAAAGATCAGGTTCGGATCGGCGACAAACTGTTGATTGGCCGCTTGGATGACCGGGTATTTCGAGGCATCCTCGTAGTACCGGTTCGCCAGGGCCGAGAGCGTCTCGCCGCTGATCACCATGTGCTCCCAATACCCGACATATCCCGGAAGGATCTTCGGACCGTAGAGAACCGGCACGGTCACGGTCGGCGGGTTGGGGCCGCCAGCGCTGTCGTCGGTGACGGTGACGAAGAGCCGGCTCAGCGTGAAGGCGGCATCGGACGGGATGTCGACGGCCGCCTGGAACTGCCTGATGGATAGCGAACCCGCGGTGGCAGCGGCTGTCACCTCGTCATGTCCGTCGCTGACCCTGATCGTCAGATGGCTTTCAAACCCGACCGCGTTGCCCGCGATGAGGATGCGGCTTCCCACAAGATCGAAGGCCTTCGGCTGCAGAATTTCGATGTTCATGACTGCGGCTCCCTTGCATAGGCACGCGCCCGTCAAATATATCGGCCGCGACCATCGCGTGCAAATCACGATCAAGCACTGCGATTTCGCGCCGGATCACCGGCAAATCGAACCACCCGCGTTCGTTGGCGGGACTGGATGAGAGAGTACGCACCATGGCTGAGGCCGTTTCCCTGATCTTTCCCGATGGCTCCGCGCGCGAATTCGACGCCGCGACGCGCGGTATCGACGTTGCCGTCGGCATTTCCAAATCGCTTGCCAAGAAAGCCGTCGCCTATGCGCTCGACGGTGAAGTGCGCGATCTGGCCGATCCGCTCGGGCGCGGCGGTGCGCTCGAGATCGTCACCCGCGACGACCCGCGCGCGCTCGAACTCATTCGGCACGACGCCGCCCACGTCATGGCCGAAGCGGTTCAGGAGTTGTGGCCGGACACCCAGGTGACGATCGGCCCGGTGATCGAGAACGGCTTCTATTACGATTTCGCCCGCGATACGCCCTTCACCACCGACGACCTGACGACCATCGAGAAGAAGATGGCCGAGATTATTCGCCGCAACGCGCGCTTCACCAAGGAAGTCTGGCCGCGTGACAAGGCGCGTCAGGTGTTCGCCGACAAGGGGGAGGCCTACAAGGTCGAACTGCTGGACGCGATCCCCGAGGACCAGGACGTCAAGATATACAGCCAGGGCGACTGGTTCGATCTCTGCCGCGGGCCGCACATGGCTTCGACCGGCCAGGTCGGCGACGCCTTCAAGCTGATGAAGGTCGCGGGCGCCTATTGGCGCGGGGACTCGAACAATCCGATGCTGACCCGCATCTACGGCACGGCCTGGGCCAATCAGGAGCAGCTGAAAGCCTATCTCCACATGCTGGAGGAGGCGGAAAAGCGCGACCACCGCCGGCTCGGCCGGGAGATGGACCTGTTTCATTTCCAGGAGGAGGGACCGGGGGTCGTCTTCTGGCACGCGCATGGCTGGCGGATGTTCCAGAACCTCGTCCGCTACATGCGCCGCCGCCTCGAAGGCACCTATGACGAGGTCAACGCGCCGCAGATCCTCGACAAGGCGCTGTGGGAAACCTCAGGCCATTGGGGCTGGTACAAGGAGAATATGTTCGTCACGGAAACCGAGGACGAACGCGTCTTCGCGATCAAGCCGATGAATTGCCCCGGTCATGTGCAAATCTTCAAGCACGGTCTGAAAAGCTACCGCGATCTGCCCATTCGCTATGCGGAATTCGGTAACGTCCACCGCTATGAGCCGTCCGGGGCGCTGCATGGTCTCATGCGCGTGCGCGGTTTCACCCAGGACGACGCCCACGTCTTCTGCACCGAGGATCAGCTCGAGTCGGAATGCCTGCGGATCAACGATCTGATCCTGTCGACCTATGCCGATTTCGGCTTCGACGAGATCACGGTGAAACTGTCGACCCGGCCCGAAAAGCGCGTTGGATCGGACGCCAACTGGGACCACGCCGAAAAGATCATGGCCGATGTGCTCGAGCAGATCGCGGCGCAGTCGGGCGGCAAGATCAAGACCGCGATCAATCCGGGCGAGGGGGCGTTTTACGGGCCGAAATTTGAATATGTCCTGCGCGATGCCATCGGGCGCGACTGGCAATGCGGCACCACCCAGGTCGACTTCACCCTGCCGGAACGTTTCGGCGCGTTCTATATCGACAAGGATTCCAACAAGAAGACCCCGGTCATGATTCACCGGGCGATCTGCGGCTCGATGGAGCGCTTCCTCGGAATCCTGCTCGAGAACTATGCCGGGCATCTGCCGCTGTGGTTCGCGCCGCTGCAGGTGGTGGTGGCGACGATTACGTCGGACGCCGACGACTACGCTGAGGAAGTCGCGGCCGAATTGAAGCGAGCAGGCCTCAAGGTCGAAGCCGACCTCAGAAACGAGAAGATCAACTACAAGGTCCGCGAGCACTCGGTCGCCAAGGTCCCGGTGATTCTCGTCTGCGGCAAACGCGAGGCCGAGGAGCGGACGGTCAATCTGCGCCGGATCGGCTCACGCGATCAGACGTCGATGAGCCTCGCGGACGCGGTCGCATCGCTCAGCAAAGAAGCGGTTCCGCCGGACCTTCGCCGGAAGGCGGACGACGCGGCCTGATAACTGTGTTAGCCCGGAGTTCTTCTCGCTGTGGAGCTTCGGGCGTTACGGTTTGCCGATCCTCTGCCGGGGATTATCGGACCGCCGGCCGAAGGTTCGGGGCCGCATAATCCGCTCACGGACACGCAGTTTCGGCGCCATCGCGCGCCGAACTCCATTCGACATCATGGAAGTCGAAGTCGGGACGCAGCGGCGGCTTAACGATCTCGAAGAACGGCGAGAGATCGAAATCGCGCGGCACGAACAGCGAGTGGTGCCGGATGTGCATGATCTCGGCCTCGTTCCCCCAACGGCTCCGTCTGGGGTCATGGGTCTCGATGCGTGGCAGGATCGGGTAGCCGACATGCTGAAATGCCTGGGCGATCAGCGTCGAGCAGATCGCCCGCGTCGGGTCGCCCGAACCCAGCGATATCATCCGGCGGCGAAACCGGCGGGGGACGGGCAGGGGAACCAGATAGCGGATCAGATCGAAGATATTCTGGAGGTCGTAGCCGTTGCCCACGCGCTCTGCCGCGAATCGGATGATGCGCGCCTGGTCACGGGGGTTGAGGCCGCTCGGCCGGCATATCCGGATGTGAACATCCTTGTATTTCTCGATCGCCGCGATGATGACGCCTTGTTCGAGGTCGGCTTCGATGATTGCGTGTCGAAGATCGCGATGCTGTCCGACGTAGAGGGCGGAGTGCGACCAGGTCGACTGGGTCAGGTATTTGATGGGTGAGGAAATGCGCGTGTTGCCCTCGATCAGAATGACGTCGCAGGGGCGCAACGCATGGAGCAAGGCATCGAACGGGAACGGCGTGGCCCCGGCACAGTCTGTGACGGGCGCCTGAAGGAATGCCGCGATCAGACGTCCAATTCGGTCCAACATTCTTGCGCCCTTGTCGGACGACCGTCCGAACAGTTTCATTCTGACCACGCTAGCGCGAAATCAGGAAATGCCGGAATCGGTTTTCGGCTCGCGTTCCGTGCTCTGACTGGAATCGATCCGACGGCGCGTGTGTGCCGTCATGAAAGTCTTCGCCGAAATCGCGAGCATTGTTACTCCCCAAACAAGCGCACCGGCGCAGTCGGGCAGCCGACGACCGGTCCCGGACGAACAATCCGACGCCGCCAGCGGCGTCGCGATACGGCCGTGCATGCCAGGTCTCCGACCATAGGCATCGACGCGCTATTCCGTATTGGCGCTTCGGACGATAAGGAAAAGCCGGAAGCGGTGAGGAAGGGAGCGCCGGCAGGAGCGTTGCCTGATCCCGATTGCGATCGACCAGGCGCCGATGGTCTATCGCGGACGGATCGACCAAGTGCCAGCGAGGGAAAGCGCGGGGGCGGATGGCCCCGCATCGGTCTTCGCCGACCATGATTGTGCCGTTATGGGTGCGCGTTTCGTGCTCGAAGCCATCAGGAGAGACTCATGAGAATAATCCGCAAACTGGCAGTCGCCGCCGCACTGTTGACTGCCATCTCGGGGGGCGCGGTCGCCCAGGAGTCGATCAAGATCGGCGATATCAATCACTACAAGCGGATGGCGGCTTTCGCGGAGCCCTACAGGAAGGGCATCGAACTGGCGCTGAAGGAGATCAACCAGGCGGGGGGCGTTCTCGACAAGCCGCTGGAATTCATCTTCCGCGACGACCAGGGCAAGCCGGGCGAGGCCGTGAAGATCGCCGAGGAACTGATGACCCGCGAGGGCGCGGTGATGCTCACCGGGACGATCCTGTCGAATGTCGGCCTCGCCATCTCCTCGCTCGCGGCCGAGAGGGGCTATCTGTATCTGGCCGCCGAACCGCTGGCGGACGCCCTGGTCTGGAGCTCGGGCAATCCCTACACGTTCCGCCTGCGGACCTCGACCTTCGTTCAGGCCGCCATGCTGGCCGAACAGGCCGCGAAGACCGACGCGGTCCGCTATGCCACGATCGCGCCGAACTATGCCTACGGCACCGACGCGGTCGAGGCGTTCAAGACCAATCTCAAGCGGCTGAAGCCGGAGGTCGAATTCGTCACCGAACAGTGGCCGGCGCTGTTCAAGATCGACGCCGGCGCCGAGGTTCAGGCGCTGGAGGCCGCCAAGCCCGACGCGATCTACAATGTCACCTTCGGGTCCGATCTTGCCAAATTCGTCCGCGAGGGCGGCACGCGAGGTCTGTTCGAAGGCCGCAAGGTCTACGGGCTGCTGACCGGCGAGCCGGAATATCTGGAGCCGCTGGGCGATGAAGCGCCGGTCGGCTGGGTCGTGACCGGATATCCCTGGTACGCGCTCAACGAGGGACCGGGAAAGACATTCGTGGATGCCTATACGGCTGAAACCGGCGAGAGCCCGAAGAACGGCAGCCTCGTCGGCTACATGACCGCCCAGAGCATTGCGGCGCTGATCGAAAAGGCGGGCTCCACCGAGACCGATGCCCTGCTTGAAGCGTTCAAAGGGCTGACGGTCGAGACGCCCGACGGCGAAATCACCTATCGCGACATCGACAATCAGTCGACGATGGGCGCCTTTATCGGCACCACCGCGGTCGAGGACGGCAAAGGGGTGATGGTCGATTGGACCTATGTCGATCCGACGCCCTACATGCCGAGCGACCAAGAGATCAAAGCCATGCGCCCGGCTGACTGATATCCGGCCTTGTCGCCGGCGGAGGTTTCGGGCTCGTCCCGGGGCCCCGCCGGCATTTTGATCCGCCCGCATCACTTGCGACAGAACGGACGCCATGGGACTTTTTGTGGCACAGCTCCTCACCGGGCTTGCAAACGCGGCGGCGCTGTTCCTGGTCGCTTCCGGATTGTCGCTCATCTTCGGCGTGACGCGGATCGTCAATTTCGCCCACGGCTCGTTCTACATGCTGGGGGCCTATATCGGCCTTTCGCTTATGGATATCCTTCCGGGGCATTTCGGCTTCTGGGGGTCGATCGTCCTGGCGGGAATAGCTGTCGGCCTCGTCGGCGTGGTTGTCGAAATCCTGGTGCTTCGCCCGATTTACCGGGCGCCGGAGCTGTTTCAACTGGTCGCCACCTTCGGGGTGATCCTGGTCATTCAGGATCTGGTGCTGATCATCTGGGGGCCGGAAGACCGCCTGGGGCCGCGCGCGCCAGGACTGAAATCCGTGGTGCGCATCATGGGCGAGCCGGTGCCGCAATATGACCTGGCCCTGATTGCGATCACACCCTTCGTGCTGTTCGGCCTGTGGTGGCTGATCAACCGGACACGCGTCGGCATCCTCATGCGGGCGGCGACGCAGGATCGCGAGATGGTCGGCGCGCTCGGCGTCAACCAAGCCTGGCTGTTCACCGGCGTCTTCTTTCTCGGCTCGGCGCTCGCCGGGCTGGGTGGAGCGATCCAGCTGCCCAAGGGCGGCGCCGACCTTTTGATGGATTTCAATATCCTCGCCGCCATCTTCGTGGTGGTGGTGATCGGTGGCATGGGATCGCTGCCGGGGGCATTTCTCGCCGCCGTACTCATTTCGGTCCTGAACGTCTTCGGCGTCCTGTACCTGCCGCAAAGCACGCTGGTGCTGATGTTCGTCGTCATGGCGGTGGTGCTGATGGTGCGCCCCTATGGTCTCCTGGGACGCGAGGAGGTGGCTGGCGAGCAAGGGCAAGCGGGCGAACCGGAACAACCGATGCGCCCCGCCGGACCGCGGGGCCGGCTGTTCGTCGCGGTGCTTCTCGTGGCTCTCCTGCTCCTTCCCGTGTTTGGATCGAACTTCACCAAGGTGCTGGTGACCGATATCCTCATCGTCTGCCTGTTCGCCGCATCGCTGCAATTCATCCTCAGCTGGGGCGGGCTGGTCAGCTTCGGTCACGCGGTGTTCTTCGGCGGCGGCGCCTACGCGGCGGCGCTCGTGGTCGTCTACGCCGACGCGCCGATGGAAATCGCCTTTGTGATGGCGCCGCTGGGGGCCGGGCTGCTGGCGATCGTCATCGGGTGGTTCTGCATCCGCCTCAGCGGGGTCTATTTCGCCATGCTGACGCTGGCCTTCAGCCAGCTCGTGTGGTCGCTAGTCTTTCAGTGGGGCGCGGTCACCGGTGGTGACGACGGGCTGGTCAACATCTGGCCGGCCGCGTGGCTCTCCGACACCACGGCCTATTACTATTTCACGCTTCTGTTCGGCGTCGGCGGGATCATCTTCCTCCGTCATATGACCCATTCGCCCTTCGGCTACGCGTTGCGCGCCTGCCGCGACAGCGCGCGCCAGGCCGCGGCGACGGGTATCAACGTCAAGACGGTGCAGTGGGTCGCCTTCGCGATTGCCGGCGCACTGGCGGGCCTTGCCGGCGGCCTGTTCGTCTTCTCCAAGGGGTCGATCTTTCCGAACGAATTGGAGATCGCCAAGAGCTTCGACGCCTTGATCGTCGTCTTCCTCGGTGGGGTCAAAACCCTTTCCGGCGGCGTCGTCGGCGCCGCCTCGCTGGAAGCGGTGAAGGACTGGCTGACCCGGCTCGAATATTGGCGGCTGATCCTCGGCCTTTTGATCATCGCCGTGGTGATCGTGGCGCCCGACGGCATCGTCGGATCGCTGCGGAAGCTGGGCGAGCGCCTCGGTTTGACCCGTGACAGGCAGGGCGTTTCGTGAGCCCGGTCCTAAAAGTCGAGCATCTGGCCAAATCCTTTGACGGCGTCGACGCCGTCAAGGGTGTCAGCTTCAACGTGATGCCGGGTGAACTGAAGGCGCTGATCGGACCGAACGGCGCCGGTAAATCCACCTGCTTCAACATGCTGATGGGCCAGCTGAAGCCCAGCGGCGGCAAGGTGTTTCTGCACGGCAAGCCGATCACCGGCCTGCCGCCCCGGCGGATCTGGCGCATGGGGGTCGGGCGGACTTTCCAGATCACCGGCACATATCAGAGCATGACGGTTGCCGAGAACGTGCAGATGGCACTGATCAGCCATCATCGGCGGCTGTTCGCGGTGGTTCCCTACGCCTACCGCCTCTACCGCGACGAAGCGCTCGCGCTGCTTGAGCTTGTCGGGATGGCCGACCAGGCCGATCGTGCCTGCTCGATCCTCGCCTATGGCGACCTGAAGCGCTTGGAACTGGCCATCGCGCTCAGCCACCGGCCGGGCCTCCTGTTGATGGACGAGCCGACCGCTGGGATGGCTCCACGGGAGCGGGTGGCGCTGATGCAGCTGACCGCCGATATCGTTGAGAAGCGCGGCATCAGCGTGCTGTTCACCGAGCACGACATGGACGTCGTCTTCACCCATGCCCACCACATCATGGTGCTCAACAGAGGCGAACTGATCGCCGAGGGCACCGCGGCCGAAATCCGCGCCGACGAGCGGGTTCAGCAAGTCTATCTGGGGGGCGGAACACTGTTTTCGCGGGATGGTCGCGATGCTTGAGATTAGCGCGATCAACAGCTTCTACGGCAGGGCGCATATTCTGCACGATCTCAGTCTTTCGGTGAACGCCGGCGAGGTCGTGGCCTTGCTTGGCCGCAACGGGGCCGGCAAGACGACGACGATGAAATCCGTCATGCAGCTTGTCCGCGCCCGCTCCGGCCGGGTGCGGCTGGAGGGCGAGGACATCACCGGGTGGCCGGCGTACAAGGTCGCCCGCCACGGGGTCGGCTATGTGCCGGAGGAGCGGCGGATCTTCACCGATCTCACAATCCTGGAAAACCTCGAAGTCGGCCGGCAATCGGCTCGCTACGCGGCCCCGAAATGGACTGTCGAGATGCTGTTCCAGCTTTTTCCCAACCTTGGCGAGCGCCGCAACAACCGTGGCAAGACCCTGTCGGGCGGCGAACGACAAATGCTGAGCATCGCGCGCACTTTGATGGGAAATCCGCGCCTGCTGCTGCTCGACGAGCCATCCGAGGGCCTCGCGCCGCTGATCATGGAACAGATGGCCGAAACCATCCTACGCTTCAAGGCGGAGGGCCTGACGGTACTGCTCTCGGAGCAGAATCTGCATTTCGCCAGGATCGTCGCCGACCGCGCGCTCATCATCGAAAGCGGCGAGAAGAAATTCGACGGCTCGTTTGCCGAGCTGGAAGATCACCCCGAAATCCGCGATGCGCATCTTTCGGTGTAGAGAGCCGGCGCCGCCGTCGAATCGACTGGAGCGGCGCTGTCGGCGCGCCGAGCGGAACCGCTTTTCCGGGTCTGCTGCGGCGACCCGCCACAGACCCGCTGCTTAGCGGGTGACGAGTTCCGGTCCCATCAGGCTGTAGGGCAGCCAGGTCGACAAAATCGGCACATACGTCACCAGAATCAGGAACAGGAAGAGCACCCCGACGAAGGGTAGCGCCGCCTTGACCACCTGAACCAGGCTCATCCCGGTGATGCCCGAGGTGACGAACAGGTTGAGCCCGATCGGCGGCGTGATCATGCCAATCTCCATGTTGACCACCATGACGATGCCGAGATGGACCGGATCGACGCCGAGCTCCATCGCGATCGGGAACACCACTGGGGCGACGATCAGAAGTAGCCCGGACGGTTCCATGAACTGGCCGCCGAGGAGCAGCAGGATATTGACCGCGATCAGGAAGGTGAACCAGTTGAAGCCGGCGTCGAGCATCAGGCTGGTGATCGCCTGGGGAATGCGTTCCGCCGTCAGCACATGGGCAAAGAGCAGCGCGTTGACGATGATGAACATCAGCATGATCGTCGTGCGCGCCGCGTCGACGGTGACCTTGCGCGTGTCTTCGTTGAAGAACGCCCTGAAGAAGGAACGCCCCGTCATTCCCAGGTTGCGGCCCCAGATCGGCAGGCTGGCGGCCAGGTGCTTCGGCACGCCCGCCAGTCCCGCGCTTTCGCCGCGCCAGAGCGTGTAGGCGACGAGGATCGCCAAAGACAACACAAGACCGACGGTCGCCCGCTCGCCGAAGCCGAAGCTCGCGCCGCCGGGACCGGACGTCGCGAAGAAGGAGAGGATCATCCAGACAGAGAAGAAGGAGACGGCATAGACGAGGGCGGAGAAGCCGACGCGGGCGCGGGACAAGTCGGTCTCGCGCAGCCAGGGCTCGTCCTTGAGTGGTCCCATGTCGCGATAGATGAACAAGGCGACGAAGAACGCGTAGACCGCCGCCACCGCGGCCGCTTCCGTCGGCGTGAACACGCCGCCATAGATGCCGCCGAGGATGATGATGATCAGGAACAGGCCCCAGCCGGCGTCCTTGCCGTGGCGTGCGATCTCATGGAAGCCGCGCCAGGGCTCGGCCGGCAGGTTCTTGATCCGCGCCATGATATAGATCGCGATCATCAGCATCAGCCCGGCGACGATGCCAGGAACGACGCCGGCGAGGAACATGCGCCCGACGGACACGTCGGTGGCGGCCGAATAAACGACCATGACGATGGACGGTGGTATCAGGATGCCGAGGGTTCCGGCGTTGGCGATGATGCCAGCCGCGAACTCCTTGCTGTAGCCGACCTTGCGCATGCCGGCGNCCATGACGATGGACGGTGGTATCAGGATGCCGAGGGTTCCGGCGTTGGCGATGATGCCAGCCGCGAACTCCTTGCTGTAGCCGACCTTGCGCATGCCGGCGATGGCGATGGTGCCGATCGCGACCACGGTGGCCGGCGACGAGCCGGAGAGGGCGGCGAACAGCATGCAGGCCAGAACCGAGGCCATGGCGAGGCCGCCGCGAAAATGGCCGACTGTGGCGATGGCGAAGTTAATGAGCCGCTTGGCGACGCCTCCGGTCGACATGAAGGCGGAGGCGAGCACGAAGAACGGGATCGCCAGCAGCGTGTAGTTCTGCGAGGCGGTGAACAATTGCAGCGCCACCGACGACATGGAGTCGCTAGAGAAAAAGGCGATGGTGATGACCGAGGAGAGGCCGAGCGAAATGGCCACCGGCGCGCCGAGGAACAGCAGCCCCAGAACCAGAATGAAGAGGATGAGCGTTTCCATCGCGGTCAGTCTTTCAGGAGATCTTTGTTTTCCGCGACGAGGTCTTCCGCCTCGTGGCCGGCGATGACGAGTTCGCGCTGGCCGGTCCAGATCTGGACGATCGCCTGCAGCGAGCGGTAGGCCAGAAGGGCCAGGCCGATCGGCAGCATCAGATAGGCAATCCAGCGTTGGACGCGTTCCTGGACGCCGAAGGTTTCCTGCACCCATTCAGGATAGCGCACGTCGTCGAGCCCAAGCCCGAGATTGAAGAACTTGGTCCAATAGAAGATGGCGCCGCCGGAGGAGTTCGCGCCGAAGATCGACAGCCAATCGGCCGACAGCAGAATGATGGCGTAAAGGGCGGTGCAAAGCGCACCGAACAGGGCGGCGATCCGGAACACTGGCTTGGGGAACAGCCGGATCGCTGCGTCGACACCCAGATGCAGCCCCTGCTTCAGCCCGTAGCCCATG
Source organism: Aurantimonas sp. E1-2-R+4 (assembly GCF_036549515.1). Taxonomy (NCBI): domain Bacteria; kingdom Pseudomonadati; phylum Pseudomonadota; class Alphaproteobacteria; order Hyphomicrobiales; family Aurantimonadaceae; genus Aurantimonas; species Aurantimonas sp. E1-2-R+4. The sequence goes on from NZ_JAZHLK010000008.1 coordinate 83,784, forward strand.
CCGAACAGGATCATCCAGGCAAACAGGATGCGGGTCAGTTCGAGCGCGCCGGACCAGCCGCTGTTGAAGCCGTAGCGCGCGATGACCTGCGAGAAGGAGACAAGCGTGATGGTCGCCAGAAGGATCGCGAGGATATTCTCCTCAAGCCGGGTCACTGCCTCGGCGTGCCGTCGTTCGACGAGATACAAGCCTACGATCAGGGCCAGTATTGCCAGGTAGGGCCACAGGCCGGCCATCGCACATTCCCCCCAGCACGACAGCGCCCGTTGCGAGCAGCCCGTGCACTAACGTTACTCGAGATAACGAAATAGGCCGGGCGCACCGCAGGCACGCCCGGCCGTTTGACGGTTAGTTCGTCGAGCCCGTGGCGACGGCGGCGTCGATGACGTCCTGACCGATGTCGTCGGTGAACTTGTCCCAGACCGGCTTCATCGTGGAGACCCACTCCTCGCGTTGCTCGGCGCTCAGCTCGCGCACTTCGCCGCCGGCGTCGATGATGTTCTGCCGGTTCTTGGCTTCGGTCTCGGCGACGTTCCCGTTCGCCTCGGCGGTGACTTCGTCGACGATCTTCATGAACTGGTCGCGGAACTCAGGCTCAAGACCGTCTAGCCATTCGGTCGAGGTGACCAACAGATAAGCGAGGACCTGATGGTTGGTCTCGGTGATACCGTCCTGCACCTCGAAGAACTTCTGCGTGTAGATGTTCGACCAGGTGTTTTCCTGGCCGTCCACGACCCCCGTCTGCAGCGCGCCATAGACCTCCTTGAAGGCGAGCTTCTGCGCCGAACCGCCCATCGCCTCGATCATCGCTTCGGCGACGTCCGAGGTCTGGATGCGGAACTTCAGTCCGGACGCGTCGCTCGGTACGAGCAGCGGCTTGTTGGCCGAAAACTGCTTCAGGCCGGACAGCCAATATCCGAGGCCCGTATATCCCTTGTCCTCCATGACGGTCAGCAGATTCTTGCCGGTCTCGCCGTCGTTGAAGGCCTCGACGGTCTTGAGGTTCGAAAACAGGAACGGCAGGTCGTAGAGGCGATATTTCAGCGTGTAGGCCTCGAACTTCGACAGCGACGGCGCGGCGAGCTGCACGTCGCCGAGCAGCAGCGCCTCGAGCACCTTGTCGTCGTCGAACAGTGTGGAGTTCGGGAACACCTCCATGCAGGCCTTGCCATCCATCTCCTGGTTCACGCGTTCGGCGAGAAGCGTCGCGGCGTCACCCTTGGGATGGCCCGTCGCGGCAACCACGTGGGCGAATTTGATGACCATTTCGCCATCGTCGCAGCCGGCGGCGGCCGAAGCGCTCGATGCGCCGGCGATGAGAGCGGCGGCGGAAATGGTGCCAAGAAGCAGATTTTTCATTGGTAGTCCTCCACTGCGGACGCAAACGGCGTCCGTTCAAAACGAGCGACGATGCCGACCATTCGGCACCGTCGATTTGGTCACGCGGGAACGATGCGGTGCCGAGGCTGGACCCATGCGGCAAGTGCGACCGAAACAGGCGCTCCTGAACTTTCCACCGTGGCTTCGGCTCGCCGACACGCTCCCGAGATTGCGCCGCGTCGACCTTAACAAGTACTGCGCATGCCTGTCGAACGGATAGGCGTGTGATTGCGTGCCCTTATACTAACGTAGGGTAGAGGATCAGAAGAACGCCTGGATTCCGGTCTGAGCCTTGCCCAGGATCAGCGCGTGAACGTCATGCGTGCCCTCGTAGGTGTTGACCGTCTCCAGATTCTGGGCGTGACGCATGACGTGGTACTCGCCCATGATGCCGTTGCCGCCATGCATGTCGCGGGCGACGCGGGCGATGTCGAGTGCCTTGCCGCAATTGTTGCGCTTGACCAGCGAGATCATCTCCGGGGCCATCTTGCCCTCGTCGAACAGGCGGCCGACGCGAAGCGAGGCCTGCAGCCCCAGCGCGATCTCGGTCTGCATGTCGGCGAGCTTCTTCTGGACGAGCTGGGTCGCGGCCAGAGGCCGGTCGAACTGGATGCGTTCCAGCGTGTAGGCGAGTGCCCGCTTCCAGCAATCCTCGGCGGCGCCCATCGCCCCCCAGGAAATGCCGTACCGCGCGCGGTTGAGGCAGCCGAACGGACCCTTGAGGCCGGAAACATTCGGCAGGAGATTTTCCTCTGGCACGACGACCCCGTCCATGACGATCTCGCCGGTGACCGAAGCCCGCAAGGACAGCTTGCCCTCGATCTTCGGTGCCGACAGGCCCTTCATTCCCTTTTCCAGGATGAAGCCCCGGATCTGGCCGTCATGGGCGGTCGATTTCGCCCAGACGACGAAGACATCCGCGATCGGGGAATTGGAAATCCACATCTTGGCGCCGGACAGACGGTAACCGTCGGAGACCTTCTCGGCTTTCGTCTTCATGCCGCTGGGGTCGGAGCCGGCGTCGGGCTCGGTGAGGCCGAAGCAGCCGACGTACTCGCCGCTTGCCAGCTTCGGCAGGTACTTCTTGCGCTGCGTCTCGTCGCCATAGGCGAAGATCGGATACATCACCAAGGAGGACTGGACACTCATCATCGAGCGGTAGCCGGAATCGACCGCCTCGACCGCCCGCGCGACAAGCCCGTAGGAGACATAGGACGCGCCCGCGCAGCCGTACTCTTCCGGGACGGTCAGACCGAGCAGGCCGAGTTCGCCCATCTCGTTGAAGATCGTCCGGTCGGTGGTCTCGTTCTGATAGGCTTCGACGATCCGGGGACGCAGCTTTTCCTCCGCGAAAGCGCTGGCCGTGTCGCGGATCAGGCGTTCGTCCTCGCTCAACTGATCCTCAATCCGAAACGGATCGGCCCAATCGAAGGCCGCCATAGTGGGAGCGTGCGAGGAGGTCGCGGCAGGGGCAGTGGACATGGATCCCTCTTTCTTGTGTCTGATGCGCTGGCGCGGCTGGCCACATTCGCCGATCTTCGCTGTGCCCATCGTCCTAAGAGCTTGCGGCGCGCTCGTCTACTGCATGGCGACCTCTCGTCCGGTTCAGGCGTTGGACAACAGATCGGCAAAACGGTCGCGCAGGACGTTCTTCTGGACCTTGCCCATGGTGTTGCGCGGCAATTCGTCGACGAAGACGATCCGCTTCGGTTGTTTGAACCGGGCGAGCCGCTCCTTCAGCGCCCCGGTCAATTCCTCTTCCTTCAGGCCCGACGCGCCGACGACGACGCCAACAACGCCCTCACCAAAATCTGGGTGCGGCACACCGATCACCGCGCTTTCGACGACGCCCGGCAGTTCGTCCAGCGCAAGCTCGACCTCCTTGGGATAGATGTTGAAGCCGCCCGAGATCACCAAATCCTTGCCGCGTCCGACGATGGTCACGTAGCCGTCGGCGTCGATCATGCCGAGGTCGCCGGTAATGAAGAACCCGTCGTCGCGAAATTCCGCCGCGGTCTTCTCCGGCATCTGCCAATAGCCGGAAAAGACGTTCGGCCCCTTGACCTCGATCACGCCGATCTCGCCGTTGGGGAGTGCCTCGCCGGTCTCGGCATCGACGATTCTCAAGGTGACGCCGGGCAGGGGGAAGCCAACGGTGCCGGCCCGGCGGTCGCCGTCATACGGGTTCGAGGTCGACATATTGGTCTCGGTCATGCCGTAGCGCTCGAGAATGCGCAGGCCGGTGCGCTCCTCAAAGGCCTTGTGGGTCTCGGCGAGTAGCGGCGCCGAGCCCGACGTGAACAGCCGCATATGGGCCGTGGCCTCGCGGGTCAGACGCTTATCGGCGAGAAGCCGCGTGTAGAAGGTGGGGACCCCCATCATCGCCGTCGCGTCCGGCAGGAAGCGAAACACCTCCTCGACGTCGAATTTGGGCAGGAAGATCATCGCCCCGCTGGCGATCATGGCGGTGTTCGACGCGACGAACAGCCCGTGGGTGTGGAAGATCGGCAGCGCGTGGAGGAGCACGTCCTTGTCGGTGAAGCGCCAATAGTCGCGCAGCACCTCGGCATTCGACAGGAGATTGTCCTGGGTGAGCATGGCGCCCTTGGAACGCCCGGTGGTCCCCGAGGTGTAAAGGATCGCCGCCAGATCACTGGCAGCCCGAGCGACCGTCTCGAATTTTGTCGGTGCCGCCAGCGCCTTGTCGCTGAGGCTGCCGGCGCTTTTGTCCGGCGCGGTCCAGACGCCGAGCGTTTCGATCGCCGCGCCGGCCTTTTCGGCGACGGGGACGAGCGTGTCACGTCTGGCCGGATCGCAAACGAAGACGCGGGGACCCGCGTCGGTGAGGAAATATTCCACCTCGGTCGGCGTGTAGGCGGTGTTGAGCGGCAGGAATACGCCGCCGACCCGCACAGTCGCGACATAGAGCATCAAGGCTTCTATGGATTTATCGACCTGAACCGCCACCCGGTCGCCGGGCTTGACGCCCAGATCGACGAGGGCATTGGCGAAGCGCGCCGAAACCGCCTCGACGTCCTGGTAGCTGTAGCTCCGCCCGTCCGGGAGTATGGCGAAACGGCGCGCCGGATCGCGCTGTCCGGCTGCGAGGAGTCCGTCGAAGAGCGGATTGGTCATGCTACGTCCTTCATCGAATGGCTGCCGGCCCGTCCCGGCAGGAGCGCGGTGACGGCCCGGCTGGCCGCGATCTCGCCGTCCGCCGCGTAGGCTTCGTGACGCTGCTCGATGCGCGGCAGATCATAGAGGTAGTTCACCATCAGCCCATGCGCCTGCGCCAAGCCACTCGTGGAGGTGTCGCCCAGGTGCATGATGCGGTTGAGAACGGCGCCGTTGCCGAGATGGAACCGCGCGACCGGATCGATCGGCCGGTCGTCGCCGCGCTTGGCGCGCAGGTAATAGCGGGCGGCGAGCGAGAGCAGGCCGGGTCGGGCCGCCTCGGCCTTGGTCGGATCCGCTGACCACCCGGCTTCGCCGATGATCGCCAGCGTGCGCTTCTCGTTGGCTTCCAGCCCTTCAGCCGCCTCCGCCGACAGCCCGGCGATCCAGGATGCGAAGCCCGGCGCAGGGGACAGCGTGACGAAGGCTTTCAGGCTCGGGACCGTCTCCTTGAGGTCCTCGGCCACCTGCTTGATCAGGAACGAGCCGAAGGACACGCCCGCCAGCCCCGTGTGACAGTTGGATATCGAGTAGAAGACGGCCGTCTGCGCCGCTTCCGGGGGCAGAACGGTCCGGTCCGGGTCGAGCACCGACGCGATACTGGCTGGAATATCGTCGGTCAGGGCGACCTCGACGAAAATCAGTGGGTCGTCCGGAATCGAGGGATGGAAAAAGCCGAAGCAGCGCCGGTCGACCGGTGCAAGGCGCTGGCGCAATTCATCCCAATTACCGATGGCGTGAACGGCTTCGTAGCGGATGATCTTTTCCAGCACGCTGGCCGGCGTGTCCCAGTCGATCGGCTTCAGCATCAGGAAACCGCGGTTGAACCATGACTGAAAGAGATGGCGAAGATCGGCGTCGACGGCCCCGAGCCGTTCCCGGTCACTCTTCAAAAATGGCAACAGCCGCTCGCGGAGCTTGACCAACTCGGCCGTTCCGCCTGGCGCGAGATTCAGCCGGCGAAACAATTCTTGACGGGGCGGTTCGGCGAGCCGTTGAAGGGCGATAAGCGTATCGGGACCTGGGATTTCGGCATAGGCGTTTGCCGCGGCGCGTAAGGCTTCGGCGTCGGGCATGAACTCTTCGGCGAGCATGTGGAAGAAGCGTTTGGCTGCCTTTTCATCGAGCGCACGGAAACCCTTGAGGATGTCGGCCGCGAGGCGCACGCCGGTCGCCTCGCCACGTGATGAGACGAGCTTATGGCAAAGCGCGGCGAGCTCCGGCAGGCTGATCGCCTTGCCGCCATCCTCGCCATGGAACCAGGAGCGCGCACCGATCGAACCGAGCAGATCGGACAGAAGGGAAACCCGGCTCACAATTCCGGTCCCATGATCAGGTCCGGCAAGAACAGGGCGATCTGCGGGAAGAACGACAGCGTGATGATGCCGAGGATCATGCAGATCACATAGGGCAGGGAGCCCCGCAGGATCTGTCCGAGCGTGATGTCGGGCGCGATGCCGTTGATGACGTAGAGATTCAGGCCGACCGGCGGTGTGATCAATCCGATCTCCATATTGATGGTCAGGATAACAGCGAACCAATAGGGGTCGAATCCCGCGCCGATGATGATCGGCAGGAGGATCGGTGCGGTCATCAAAATGACGCCGACCGGCGGCAGGAAAAAGCCGGCAAAAAGCAGAAAGACGTTGATCACGCCCATGAGCGCCCAGCGATTGATGTCCAGTTCCGCAATGTACTGGGCGATAGACTGGGTGATGAACAGCGACGAGAGTGCGAAGGCGAACAACTCGGACGCGCCGATGATCAGCATGATCATCACGCTCTCCTTCAGCGTGTCGCGGAAGATCACGCGCATCTGCGAGAACTTCCAGGTCTTCGAGAAGATGCCGTAGATCACAGCGACAAGGACGAGGCAGAACAGCGCGCCGACGCCGGCGGCCTCGGACGGGGTGGCGACACCGCCATAGAGCACGAACAGTACCGCGACGATGATCGCCAGGAACGGCAGTACCCGCGGTAGCGCCTCGAATCGCTCGCGCATCGAAAAGCTCTGGGTGAGTTCGGACAGGCCGAGCCCCTGGCGCTTGCAGGCGATGATCGTCCAGATCATGAAATAGACGGTCAGCATGAAACCCGGTAGCAGCCCGGCGAGGAACAGCCGCCCGATCGAGGTCTCGGTCGCGATGCCGTAGACGATCATCGTCACGGATGGCGGGATCAGGATGCCGAGCGTGCCGCCGGCAGCGATCGACCCGGCGGCGATCTCGGCCGGATAACCGCGTTGGCGCATCTCCGGAATGCCCATCTTGCCGATAGCGGCGCAGGTTGCGGGCGACGAGCCGGACAGCGCGGCGAAGATCGAGCAGGCGCCCAGATTCGACAGGACTAGCCCGCCGGGCACGCGATTGAGCCAGCGGTCGAGCGCCTCGTAGAGATCCTTGCCGGCCGGTGAGGAGGCAACGGCCGCGCCCATCAGGATGAACATCGGAATCGACACGAGGCTGAACGACGACAGCGCGCCGAAGAATTGTTCGCCGAGGGTCTCGAGGAAGAAGGCCCCGTAGACCGAAAAAAGGGCTCCCATCGAGACCAGCCCGAGCGCGAAGGCGATGGGCGTGCCGATCGCGAGCAATCCGAGCAGGGCGACAAGCATCGACAGGCCGGCGATCATGGGGCTCATGACCGGGCTCCCTTCGCGGTGTCGGAAAACAGCGTGTTGTCAGGTGTGCCAAGCTCGGCGTCGGGCTCTACGAATAACCGCATGATTTCAGCCACATATTGCAAGGCAAGCATGACCGTGCCGACTGGCATCGGCAGCAGCGGCATCCAGAGTGGAACGGCCCAGACCGTCTCACTGGTCCAGCTGTTCGACCAGGCTTCTTCATAGTGAACCCAGCCGGCGTAGGCGAGCAGCACCACGAAAATGAGCGAAAAGAGCGCCGCGAGAACCTGCATGCCGAGCCGGAGCCTCGGCCCGGCCGCGAGCTGCAGGATATCGACATTGACGTGACCGCGTTGGATCAGAACCCACGGGGCTCCGAGAAAGGTCGCGGCGACGATGGCGTAAGTCGTAAATTCAGTTTGCCAGACCGTCGAATGGCCGAGCACGTATCGCACAAACACCATCTCGCTGACGGATAGAACCGCCGCTAGCAGGCATAGCGCGGCAATGACGCCGAGAACGCGCGAGATCGCCGAAACGATCGCGATGATGAGTCGCATGCGCGCTCCCTCGCTGAAATTATTGAAGGTAAGAGGGCGGGCTCGGGTTCTCCGGCCCGCCCTGGATGGTGTCGGCCTTACTGGACCGCGAGCGCGTCGTCGATCAGCTTCTGGCCGTTCGGAACCTTCTCGGCGAAGTTTTTATACGAGGTCTCCTTGGCGATCTTGAGCCAGGCGTCGTAGTTCTCCTTCGACATTTCGGTGACCTCGACGCCGGCCTTTTTGTAGACCTCGATCAGTTCGCCATCGAGTTTCTTGGCTTCGCCCGCAAAATAGTCTTCTGCCTTCTGGCCAGCCGCGAGCAAGGCTTTCTGCTGCTCCTCATTGAGGCGGTCGAAGGAGCGCTTCGACATCAAAATCGGCTCATACATGAACCAGAGCGCGTTTTCGCCCGGCGCGGTCAGGCACTTGGCGACTTCATAGATGCGGTAGGAAACCAGCGAGCCAGACGAGGTGTTGGCTCCGTCAAGCACATTCTGCTGAATGCCGGTGTAGATTTCGGACGATGGCATCGAGGCGATAGAGGCACCCGCGCCCACCAGCATTTCCTCGAAGGCGGGACCGGCAGCTCGCAATGTCTGGCCCTTGGCGCTTTCCGGCGTGGTGATGCAGGTCTTGGAAGAGACGAAGCCGCCTGCCAGCCAGGCGTCGGACAGCACCATCGCGCCGGCTTCGTCGATCGACTTTTTGATCTCGTCCATGAAGGGCGAATCGTTCAGCCGCGTCGCCCGCTCGTGACTGCCGACGAGGCCGGGCATCAGAGTGGCGGAGAATTCCGGATGGCGTCCCGAAGCATAGTCGAGGGGAAAGGCGGTTATGTCCACCTGGCCCTTGGTCACCGCGCCCCACTGGTCCTTCGCCTTGAACAGCGATTCGCCAGGAAAAACCTGCATTGCGAGGCCGACATTGGCCGCCGTGATCTCCTTGCCGATCATTTGCACCATTTCGTCCCGCACGTCGCCCTTGCCGCCCGGCCACTGGTGCGAGGCTTTCAGCGTGACGTCCTGGGCTAGCGCGGTGCCGGTCAGGGCGAGGCCGCAGACGGCCGACATCAAGATCGATTTCATGGAATCCTCCCGTTGAGTGATCACGCCTCCCAGCGCATTCCTTTAAAACACATTCTATTGCATGCCATGTCAACCGTATTGTATACGATTTAGATGGACGCACAGAACCGCTTTGCCGCATCCGATGACATGGCCACCGTAGCGCGGCCCTCCAGCGAAGGTCGGGGCCCGCTGGTGCGTCCCAAGGCCGGCGAAATTCGCGATGTTCTGGAACAGGAGATCGTCACGGGAGCCTGGGGCGCCGGTGATCGTCTGGACGAATCGGCGTTGGCCGCGCGGTTCGGCGTCTCCCGTACTCCTATACGGGAGGCGATCAACCAACTCGCATCGGCAGCGCTGATCGAACAGATCCCGAATCGGGGCGCCTTCGTGCGCCAAGTCGGCCTCGCCCAGCTTGTCGAGATGTTCGAGGTGATGGCCGAACTGGAGGGAATGGCAGGACGTCTTGCGGCGCGCCGGGCGGATGCCAAGGCGTTGCAGAGCTTGAACCAGGCCCATGCAGCCTGCGCCGCGGCGGCGCGCTCGCGCGATTCCGATGCCTATTATTACGAGAACGAACGCTTTCACCACTTGATCTACGAAGCGTGCGGCAATGCGTTTCTCATTGCCGAGGCGAAACGCCTGCACCAGCGCTTGAAGGCGTATCGGCGCCTGCAGCTGCGTGTGGCCCAACGGACACCCCAGTCGCTCGCCGAGCATGAGCGGATCGTCGCGGCCATCGGCGCGGGTGATGGCGAGGCGGCTGAACGGGAGTTGCGAGCCCATGTCACGGTGCAGGGTGAGCGCTTCGCCGACCTGGTAGCGAGCCTGGATCGTTCGGGGCCGTAGCGGTCCCGAATCAGTCTCGGCGGAAACGCTCGTGGTCACTGTCGTCGACCGCCGATCTTCGAGTCTCTAACGGCACGAGTCCGGCACAAAAAAACCCGGCGTGGAAGCCGGGTTTTTCGTCACGTTCACCGGACCGGCGCTCCGCCGACGATGTTTGAATCAGGTGTTCGCCCGCTTCAGAGCGTTGATGTAGTTCTTGGGGAAGAGCAGCGGATTGACGGTCTCCAAGCCCAAATATTCGGCAATTTCATTGGTGTAGGCGCTGCAATTGTAGAGCACGGCATGCCAAACTGGACGGTTCGCCTTGAGATAACGGATCTTGGCTACGAGGCCGCGGTATTCGGCCTCTGTCAGATCGATTCGGTAATACGCCGTCATATAGGCGTTCTCGCTGTCGCCGTCGCTCGGTCCGGTTTCGGATGGAACGGGCAGGACATGGCCGATCGTATAGGGAATGTTGCTGGTCGAGGCCGGAGCCAAGCCGGTGATCTCGGTCATGCTCGGAATCAGCACGCCATTCGAATCGATCGGCACACGGCCATTCTGGTCGAGCTTGCCGAACACCGCGAAGGTGTGGCCGTAGCTCTGCGCCGAACGAGCGCGGAATTCAACGAAATAAGGCTTGGCTCGCCGGGCAACGTCGCTGTCCTCGACCGCAGGCGTATAAGCCGCGGGAGTGACGAGAGAGGATGCCGACGTCAGGGGTGCCCCGGACGTCATAGTGTTTGGTCCCGTCGAGGAACAGCCTGCGGCAGTTAGGCCAAGCAGGGCGATGACGGCGAATTTTAGAAAAGATGAAGCCATGGTCGGCCTTTCGAGATTGGAAACTCACGCGTCCGCAGGTCGACTATACGATCGCCGCCGTCCCCACGCGCGACACATCCTCGGCCCTGAAGGCGCTTGGGGAAAGCGCTATTCAACGCTTCCCCCAAGAGACAAGGATTAACCCTTGGTGACGTAGGTCTGCTCTTCGACGACGATCGGAGCCGCGATCGGCGCCTTGCCCTTACCCTTGCCGATGCCTTTGCCCATGCAACCGGCGAAGGTTGCGAGAGCGAAGACCGCGACCGATGCGATGACGATTTTCTTCATGATAACTACCTATCAGTCTCTGACGGTTTATGCCGCAGTTTAAGTTCCCGACGCTAGTGCGGCCGGTGCGTGGGCAACCTGTTGTTTTTAGGCGATAGGAGCAAGTGCGGAAAAGACACAGCTGCCCTTGAACCTTTAGTCCGCTGTGACCGTAAAGTTAACAGTCACTTGCGTGTTCGACGTCATTACTGACCATTTCCCCGAAATTCCTGACATTCCAGCGGAATTGGTTCTCTCAGGGAAGCGGTCTGGCCCCTATGGCTATATGGCCTCAACCTTCGTTAAATCCTGCAACGGAACGCGAGAATCGCGGGGGCCCGAGCCCGGGGAGGCCAAAGAAGGCCTCCACAGAGGGCGTGTCCAAGCCCGTCGACTTGCTTCATAGGGTGGCGTCGGCTGTTATGGGGCCGTTGATGACGGCCTTTGCCTCGCGAACCGCATGAATGTTCTGCTGGATGATTCGTGGTTGCTCTTCGGCCACAACACCGGCGCCGTCGGCACCTGTCGAGGCGGTGATCTCGTCCTGGAGGCGCTGCCGTGTCGTCTCGCAATTGGCGTAGGCGAGGTAGGCAGCGGCGGTTTCGTCCTGCGACTCCACCGATGCCTTGACGCTTTCGTCGTAGTTGCAGAACGCGTCGGCTCGCAGAGCCTGGTCGAGTGTTTCCGACACCGGTCCGTATGCCTGTTCGATGGTGGCCTTTCGGGTCCCGTAATCGGTCAAATAGGTCTTTCGGAGTGCCAGTCTGCATTGGGCATAGACCAATTCGCCCGGCTGAATCAGAAGGCTGCGGCAATGCGCATCGTCCTCGGGCGCGGTCAATCGCAGCACGTCGAGTTCGTCTCCTCCGCTCACGCACGCCGAAAGCGTGAAGAGTATCGCGACGGTTGCGGGAAGGCGCATGATCGGTAACTTTCGCTCAGTGGACCGCATCGCGGAACTCATCGTCGACTTTCGCGGTCTTGTAGCCAGCCATGGCACAGCCATTGGCCCTTGTCGAAACGGCCGCTGCCTGAGTTTTTCGGGGCTAGGAATCCCGCCAGAGCCCTGTGAGGAGCAGAATTCCGGCTAAGGTGTGGCGAGTTGGCGATTTTGTGTCGAGTCTGCCTGTCTCTTGCGATCTCTGGGGCTGAACGGTGGATGCTCTGAGCGTGTGAGCCCGAATAGGCCTTGAGCGCCAGACATCTTCCGCCCCTGCAGATTATCATGGCTGCCATGCCATTGTGCGCCGCAGCAATCAGACATAGCTTTCGATCCGGGAGGTCTGAAATTTCGAAGGACCAGGATTATGAAGACCATTTTAGTTGCCGCAGCCCTCACGGTGGCCGGCCTCGGCGCTGCGCACAGTGCTGAATTGAAGCCGCTGGCTGCCCAGAGCATCGCGCTCGGTGACGTCACCGGCGCCGCCTACTACACGGTAGAAGGCGATGATTTCCGGGTCGTCACGACGCTCCAGGCGGGCGAGACCGGAAGCGCCCTGCGTTTCGTCTCGATGCTCTCCGACGGAGAGAGCCTGACCATTCAGGTTCCCTCAAGCCTTGGAAACCCGAACACCGAGCTGCTCATCGAGCGGACGGGCGACGCGGTGCGTGTGGCGCCGGTGGCGGATCTGCGCGCCTCGCTCTCGCTACGCTGACAAAGACATGACAAGGCGCTGGGGTCCATCCAATGGCGGGCCTCGGCGCTGATCGTCGTGAGGCGCTTTGCGGCGTCGCGAAATGATGCCATCTTTTGCCGATGACAATGATCGAGATTGCTCCCGCCGACGCGTTGATCGTCGTCGACATTCAGAATGATTTTTGCGCCGGCGGAGCGCTTGCGGTGCCGGATGGAGACGCCGTGGTGCCGCTGGTCAATCGTTTGGCCCGGCAATTCGGTGTCGTGGTCCTGACCCAGGACTGGCATACGCCCGGACATGCGTCTTTCGCCTCCACCCATGGCTGCGCGCCGTTCCAGGCGATCAATCTCTCCTATGGTCCGCAGGTTCTGTGGCCCGACCATTGCGTCATGGGGACAAGCGGCGCAGCGTTTCATCCGGGCCTCGATGTTCCCAGCGCACAGATGATCGTACGGAAGGGCTTTCATCCGGCCGTCGATAGCTATTCCGCCTTTGTCGAAGCCGATCACGCCACGAAGACCGGCCTGGCCGGATATCTCGCCGAACGCGCCGTCGAGCGTCTGTTCGTCGTCGGCCTCGCCACCGACTTCTGCGTCAATTGGACCGCTCTCGACGGGCGCGTGGCCGGATTCGATGTCACCGTGATCGAGGACGCCTGTCGGGGGATCGATCTCGACGGCTCGCTCGAGCGCGCCTGGCGCGACATGGGAACCGCCGGCGTGCGACGCTGCGGCTCGCAAGAGCTTGCATTTGTCGTTTCCCTCCCAGATTGATCCGCATTCGGTGATACGGTTCGGCGCCACCGCGCGCATTGACGCCGCTTCGGCCGGTGCTATCCCACATTCGCAATCGATTCATGGAGAGGCAGACACTTGAGCGACTCATCGACCATTGCGGCATTTCGGTCGGTTACGACCGCGACCATCACCACCATTCTTCTCAAACGTGGGCTGCGCAATGTCTGGATGCGCGGGCCCGTGCCGCTGGCGCCCGGACAAGACAGGCTCGTCGGCCGTGCCTTCACCCTGCGCTTCGTGCCGGCGCGGGAAGACCTCGCGACACCGGAATCCTGGTCTTCCCCGACTTCGACCCGTGCCGCCATCGAAGCCATGCCCGACGGCTGTATCGCGGTCGTCGATGCGATGGGAGTGACCGATGCGGGAATCTTCGGCGACATCCTGTGCGCCCGCATGGCCAAGCGCGGCGTTACGGCCCTCGTCACCGACGGGGTGGTGCGTGACGTCGCCGGTGTGATGGGGACGGGGTTGCCGGTCTGGTGCGCCGGCGTGGCGGCGCCGCCTTCCGTTGCCGGGCTCACCTTCGTCGGCTGGCAGGAACCGGTCGGCTGCGGGGGGGTCGCAATCTTTCCGGACGATCTGATCGTCATCGATGACGACGGGGCAGTCGTCATTCCGGCCGCGATCGTCGAGGAGGTGAAGGATGCCTGCCTCGAACAGGAGCGGCTGGAAGCCTGGCTCATGTCCGAAGTGGACAAGGGTGTTCCGCTGCCGGGCCTTTATCCGCCCAATGCCGAAACGCGCGGGCGCTACGAGAAAAGCCGGGGCCGCTGACCCTCGATCCTGGTTGGGCCGAATCGCCGCGCCCGACGCGCGGTCGTGCTCGTCGGCGCGGTTTCTGATTACCGAACCCAATCGATGGCTCGTTGCCGAAAGGAGCTGAAAATGGATGCCAAGACCTATCCCGTGACACGAACCGATGCCGAGTGGCGTGAAATGCTGACCTCGGAGCAATACGCGGTGATGCGCGAGCACGGCACCGAGAGGCCGGGAAGTTGCGCGCTGCTCGACGAGAAGCGGGCAGGGACCTTTACCTGCGCCGGATGCGGGCAGCCGCTGTTCGTCGCCGGTCAGAAATTTGAGAGCGGTACCGGCTGGCCGAGTTTCGATACCCCGGTGGACGGCGCCGTGGACACCACTGAAGACCGCAGCCACGGCATGGTGCGGATCGAATGTCATTGCAGCCGCTGCGGCAGCCATCTTGGCCATGTGTTTCCCGATGGCCCGCCGCCGAGCGGTTTGCGCTACTGCATAAACGGCGTCGCAATGGATTTCGAGCAGGCGGGGGAGTAGGCGCGCTATCTCGGCACCGTCCATGTCTATGACTGTATAAATATTCACGGAGCGGAGGAGAACGGACTGCAAAGCCGGTCCCTCCATGACCGGGGCGCGGAGAGTTACAAAAGCTGACCTAACAGTGGCTTGGTGCCAAGAATGAATAATCGGCATCACATTACGACATGCCGTATTCCGCAGTACGTATCTCCGCTTGACGAAGAGAATGCTGTGTCCGGGGTTTACTAAGCCGCCTGACAGATGGATATTTTCCGGTGCGGTGAAAACTTTGGGGAAAGTCGATGGCAAAAAGCGCAAAACTCTCGAAAGTCAAAGGGACCAATTTGGATGATGTGTTCCAGATTGGGGACCCGGATTTCAGCTACGACGGTAAGAAGGGCATCGACATCGCGATCTTCGAAAGTTCGTTCGAGGATTTCGATTTCGCGCGCAAGGGGACCGGCAACGACAAGGTCACCGTGACCGATTCCACCGGCGGGATTTACGAGTTCAAGAAGGTCGAAACGATCCTCTTTAACAACGGCACCGCCGATCTTGACGATGACGTTTATTATAATACCGCCACGGGTGCGACCACGCGCGTCGACACGCAGATCGACGCATCGGCACAGGACGGTGGCAAGATGTTCGTCGGTAGTGGCAACTCGGTCAACGATTTCGTTGTGACGCAAAGCGAAAGCGCCGGAGTCGAACTGGCGCTTGCCGTCAAGTATCGACAGGGACCGAGCCAAGATCCGGTATCGGTAGATGCCGATGGAACGGTCCATTTCCAGGTGGAAGATGGAGCGCAGTCCACCACGAACGGCTCGTCGTCAAACAACGCGAACCGGGCGGCGTGGAGCTTCGACTACTCGATCGCCACCGGGCTCGATGGGGCGACGACAGATCTGTCCGACTTCACCTTCAAGCTACTGATCGATGTCGATCCGACAGCCGGCACCGAGTTTCGTGAGCTGACGATGGTTGACCCGGGAGTGGCGGTCCCCAACGACACCGGCTTTATCTGGGTCGATCAGGACGGAATCCCGCGTATCGGCGACGACGGCGGCAACGCCAATGTGGCGCAGAACTCGGAAAATTACGCATTCGGGTTTATCGAGGATTTCATCGACGCGGATCCGAACACGCCAGGTCAGCAACCCTACGCTCCGGGTTTCGGCCCAGCCGAGTTCGACATCCGGCTTGAAGCCTATGACGGCGGGCACAATTTGATTGCCGCGAACCAGATTGCGGTCGAGGTGATCGATTTCGTCTGACGCCGCTGCGCCAGTAAACCATAGCGCCGTGCCCTGACGATGATCGCGTCGGGGCACGGTTGGTGTTTGCGCCGCCGTCTCGCCGTCTGCGCCGATTCACCACGTCGTCCTGGCGATCCGCGCTGTATTTCAGCGAGGCCGTGGAAGCGTGCGCCCGGTCGCGACCTTCCCGACGCCAGAGCGAACATTTTCCATGCTATGTGTTCGGTTTACGCCCGATCGCAGACCGGGCGCCTTGAATTCGTCCATGATCTGCGATCAAGAACCCTGTGAAGGGGTGGCATCGTGAGGGGTCGCAGCATTGTTCGTTGACGCACGCCTTTTGGCGATCATCGGTGCCATGCTGCTGGCGGGCGCCCCGGTGGCGGCGCAGGACATTCCGATACCTTCGCTGCTCGACCGGAGCGTCCGCGGACTCTTCAACGGGGACGAATCGCGCGAGCCCGGCGGGTACGTCTCGCCCTCTGCGACGGAACTGCTCCCGGACTCGCGCGATGTCGGCGCCGCGCCGCAAGGATCGCTGCGCCGCTTCGAGCCGATCGCCCTGCCATCGTCCTTGGGGCGGCCGAGCGCGCCCGCGATTGCGCTTCCCGGACTGCCGGCCTATGCGCCGCAGAACATGCCGAGCAAGGACGTGATCACCCCCCGCGCGCCGCTGATTCTCGAGGCGCGGCTGACCGAGGACAGCGAGGCAATACCGAACGGCCTCGTCTGGCGGCTGTTTTCGGCGATCCCGGCGATCGACGGTAGACCGACGCTCATCGCCTCCTCGCAGAGCAACGTCGCGAATTTCGAAGTGCCGGCCGGCTCCTACATCCTGCATGTCGGCTTCGGCCGGGCCGGCGTCGTCAAGCGGATCGAGTTTTCGGGCGTCAGGACGCGGGAAACGGTGGTGCTCGGGGCGGGTGGGCTCAAGCTTGAGGCGATTGCCACCGATGGATCGGCGATCGATCCGACGAAGCTGAAATTCGACGTGTACACCGATGCCGAGGACGATTCCGATCGCGACCTCGTCGCCAGCGACGTTCCGCCCGACAAGGTGCTGCGGCTGAACGCCGATACCTACCATGTCGTCTCCAGCTACGGCTCAGTGAACGCATCGGTTCGTGCCGACATCAGGGTGGAACCCGGCAAACTCACCGAGGCCAGGCTGCAGCACCGGGCGGCGCTGCTGACGATGAAGCTGGTGCGCGAACCGGGCGGTGAGGCGATCGCCGACACCGCCTGGTCGATCACAACCGCCTCTGGCGACGTCGTGCGCGAGAGCGTCGGCGCCTTCCCGTCGATGGTGCTTGCAGCGGGCGATTACGTGATCGTGGCCAAGAACCGCGACAAGGTCTATCAGCGGCAGTTCGAAGTCCGGGCCGGCGAGAACACCGACGTGGAGGTTCTGACCTCGGACGTGGCGGCCGTCGTCTCCGATGGCGTCGGTTCGGGCGACTGACGTGCGCCATAATCCGCGGTCCACGAATCGTCCCGATTCCCGCGACTCTCTCGCCTGACCTTTACCGAAAGATACCCTCTTGACCGATCCGTTCACGCTCTTGTCTACCCGCCGTTCCGTGCCGATCCCGATGCTGGCCGCCCCCGCGCCGGAGGGGGCGGAGCTTGACGCGATACTCTCGGCCGCGATGCGTGTGCCCGACCATGGCAAGCTCGCGCCCTGGCGCTTCATCCTTTATCGCGGGGAACCGGCCGAGTGGATCGGCGCTTCGCTCGCCGCGCTGGCCGAGCGCCGTGAGGAGGGGCCGTTGTCCGATACGCGGCGGCGGGTCGAAGCCACCCGCTTCAGCCGCAGTCCGTTGGTGATCGCCGTCGTTTCGACCGCGAAAGAGCATGTGAAGATCCCGGTCTGGGAGCAGGTTCTGTCCGGCGGCGCGGCGGCGATGAATCTCGCCAACGCTGTTCACGCCAAGGGTTATGCGGCCAATTGGGTCACGGAATGGGTTGCCTATGACGACGAGGCGAAGGCCATCCTCGGCATTCAGGCGGAGGAGAAGGTCGTCGGGTTCATTCATGTGGGGACGCCGCAGGAACCGCCTAAGGAGCGTCCGCGCCCGGCATTGGCCGATGTCGTCAGCGAAGCGCGCGCGCCGGGTCAGGGGTGATGCTGTTCTACACGACCGACCGGAACGATCATGGCCTGCCTCACGACCCGTTCAAGGCGATCGTCGCGCCGCGGCCGATCGGCTGGATCTCGACGCGGGCAAAGGATGGCTCGGTCAATCTCGCGCCCTACAGCTTCTTCAACGCGATCAGCGATCGGCCGAAGCTCGTCATGTTTTCCTCGGTCGGCATGAAGGATTCCGCCAGTTTCGCGATCGAAACCGGCGAGTTCGTCGCCAATCTCGCGACGCGCCAGCTCGCCGCGCAGATGAACCGGACGTCCGCGGTTGCCGAGCGCGGAACCAGCGAGTTTGGTTTTTCGGGCTTGACCGAGGCCCCGTCCAGGCTGGTTTCCGCACCCCGTGTCGCCGAGAGTCCGGCGGCGCTGGAGTGCCGGGTGACCCATTCGTTTCGACCGACCGGACTGAACGGCGAAGCGTCGGAGAACGTCGTCGTGATCGGTCAGGTGGTCGGGATTCATATCGACGAGGCGATTCTTAGGGACGGCATGATCGACATGGCCCTTGCGGCGCCGCTCTCCCGGCTCGGCTATCTTGACTATGCGGTGACCGACCAGGTTTTCCAGATGGCGCGGCCCCGAACCCCCGATGGCGCCGACGTTTAGAGGGCCCTGCGGACAGCCTGTACCGGGACGAATCGTTATGGTGAACGAAACCTAAACCTTTGCTGGCCAGTATCGACCGTGAAGTCGGTAGCGGTAGAGGTCGCGTTTCCCATGATCGTCCAGCGGTTCGTCAAATGGTGCGAGACGGCCAATAGCGCCCAGCGCGCGGAGGGCGCGACAATTCTCGCGCGCGCCTTCGTCGAGGGCCGCATCACGGCCGAAGAGCAGTCCGGGGCCCAGGCGGCCTTGACCCTGATGCTCGATGATCCGTCGCCGAAAGTTCGTCTGGCGCTCGCCGAGGGGCTTGCCGATGACAGCCGGGTTCCCCGGACGGTGCTCCTCAGCCTCTGCGAGGACAATCCGGCGATCGCCTGCGTCGTCGCCAGCCGTTCCCCGGCGCTGCGTGACGACGAGCTGATCGACATGGCGGCAAGCGGGTCCGCCGAATTGCGCACTGCGATCGCCACCCGGCGCGTGGTATCGACGCGCGTCGCGGCCGCGATCGCCGAGGTCGCGGAACCGGGCTGCTGCATATCGTTGCTCGAAAACCGAGGCGCTGCGATCGCTGGCGTAAGTTTCCGGCGAATTGCCGAACGGCATGGGGCCAACGCGTCGGTGCGCGGAGCGCTGCTCGATCGTCGTGAACTGCCTGCGACTGTGCGCCAGACGATGATCCTGCGCACGGGCCAAGCGCTCGCCGCGCTGCCGATGTTATGCAATCTGGTCGGCGCGGATCGGGCCGAGCGACTGGCTTCCGACGCCTGTGAACGGGCGACGGCGATGCTCGCCGAAACCGTTCCGGAGGTCGAAATTCCCGCCTTGGTCGAACATTTGCGGGCCAGCGGCCAGCTCAATGTCGCCTTCCTCCTGCGCACGGTCTGCGCCGGCAATATTGACCTGTTCGCCGCCGCGCTGGTGCGGTTGTCGTCGATGTCGGAACGGCGGGTCCGCTCGATCCTCGCCGAGGGGCGCGACGGCGCATTTCGCACCATGGTCATTACATGCGGGCTTCCGTCCGTCGCCGCGCCGCTGTTCCTGATCGCCGTGGGGGTCTGGCGCGAGATCGCATCCGGCAAACGGATCGCCGCCGCAGAGGACGTGCCGCAGCTGATCATGCAGCGGCTCGTTGCCACCTCGGGTGACCGATCGCGGACCGCTGGCTTTGAGGCCATGATGCGGTTTTTGCATCGGCTGGCCGGCGAGACCGAACGGGACGCGGCACGGCAGCAGGCCCGAAAGCTGGCCGCCTGAACCGGTTCGACATAAATATGCCAGTCGAATCGAAGCGGAATCGGACTCGATCATTCAACCGAAAACGTCGATTCCCGACATCGGGTCACGGGTCCCGTCCAAAGACCCTTAGGGCCGGGTCTCTGCGATTCTGGAGCCTGTCCCGAGCAATCCCGGCCGCACCCTCATCTGCCGGCGGCTGCCGGACTGGGGAGAAGCCTTTCGGGCCGCGCTCCCTAATAGCGAAACTGTTCGGCGAGAATCCGTTCGTCCCACGAATGATCGTGATCGAACAGAATGAGACCGGTATCGTTGAGCGATTCGCAAATCGTGATCCGGTGGACCGACTTTACTTCGGTGGCGTCGGCGACGGCATTCACGGGACGTTTTTCGGGCTCAAGGACGACGATCTCGACCGTCTGGTGATTGGGCAACAGCGCTCCGCGCCAACGACGTGGGCGGAACGGGCTCACCGGCGTCAAGGCCAGCAACGGCGCGTCGACCGGGATGATCGGGCCTTGCGCCGACAGATTATAAGCCGTCGATCCGATCGGGGTCGCCACCATCACGCCATCGCAGACGAGTTCGTCCAGCCGGACCTTGCCGTCGATCGAAATTTGCAGCCGGGCAGCTTGGTAGGACTGTCGGAAAATAGCCACCTCGTTGATCGCCAACGCCTTGTGGACGGTGCCGGCGGCGTCGACGGCGGTCATGGCGAGCGGATGGATGGCATTTTCGATCGCCGCCGCCAGACGTTCTCTCAGGCCGTCCTCCCGATAATCGTTCATCAGGAAGCCGATCGTGCCCTTGTTCATGCCGTAGATCGGTATGCCGCTGCCCATGAAGCGGTGCAGCGTTTGAAGCATGAAGCCGTCGCCCCCGAGCGCGACCACCACCTCGGCATTTTCCTCGCGATCATTGCCGTAGAGCGCGGAAAGCCGGTGGGCGGCCTCCTGGGCGGCCGGGCTTTCGCTGGCAACGAAGGTGATGGATTGGACTGGGCGTGACATCGGTCGGCGCGAGGCTCGGCTTTTCAAGGATGCGGATCGGCGCCGCAGTGTCGAGGTTTGAGACCTAGCGCGGCGGGCGGCTGAGGCCAAGCGCCGCCGTGGCTTTCCGCGGGTCAAAAACCCGCTGCATAGGGCTGACAAATATGCTATGGGCCGCGCCGGGCCGGATTAGCTCAGCGGTAGAGCAGCGGTTTTGTAAACCGAAGGTCGGGGGTTCAATCCCCTCATCCGGCACCATTCTTCCGATCGTCAGACCCTGCCCGACCCACAAAAATGGGCAACGAGCATCACTGCGACATCGGAGACAACCGCGTTCCCATCCGGCGCGAATTCCCGCGCCCGAAAAACCGTCAGCCGAGGTGACGCCGCGTCGCGTAGAGCGCGATGGCGGCGGCATTGGAAACATTGAGCGAGCGAATCGCGCCGCTCATTTCCAGCCGTGCCAACACATCGACCGTCGCCCTGGTCTTCTGACGCAGTCCCTTGCCCTCGGCACCGAGGACGATGGCGATCTTGTCACCCGACAGCGCCGCCTCGAAGCTCTCCGGCCCCTCCGAATCGAGGCCGACGGTGCGAAAGCCGCGTTTCGACAGATCCATCAGCGCTTCGGCAAGATTGACGACTTCGATCTGCGGAACGTGCTCCAACGCCCCCGAGGCAGCCTTGGCGAGAACGCCGCCTTCCTGGGGCGAGTGGCGGGCGGTCGTGACCAGCGCATCGGCGCTGAAGGCCGTCGCCGAGCGCAGAATCGCGCCGACATTGTGCGGGTCGGTCACCTGGTCCAGCACGAGGACGAGGCGGGCCTCGCCGAGATCGGCCAGCCGACGGGTCGGCAACGGGTCGGCCTCCAGCATCACGCCCTGATGAACGGCGTCGCTTCCGAGCTCGGAATCAAGCTGCCTTGGCTCGACGAGCTCGACCGGGCAGGGGAGCTGATCCTCGGCCATGTCGAGCCGAGCCAACGCATTGCGCGTTGCCAGCAAGCGATGGAGCTTGCGCCGCGGGTTGCGGAGGGCCGCGGCGACCGTGTGCAGTCCGTAGAGCCGGACGCGACCCGCCGGGTCCGGGCGACCGGGTTGGACCCGCTTGTCCGGGCGAGCCGGCAACTCGCCGTCGCCGCGCTTGCGGTCGCGATGGGCGCGCCGCAGATTGGCGTAATGAGAATCCTTGGGTGTGTGGGTCGTGGGCTCGTCGCTCATCGCTGCTGCTTATCTTAGCTGGCGTCAGGGCTCAATGCGCGCGGATCGCCGCAAGAGCGGATACGGCGAAACACGATGCGTACGCCGAACCCCGCCGATCGTCGATGCAGCGGCCACGCGCCGTTGACAGATCGCTCCGCGCCTTTCATAAGGCCGCTCGGAACCGCGGGGGTTGGCGAATGCGCCGCCGCGATCCATGTACGGCCAAGCGCTTGCGCGTGTCGGCGGCAGTTCGGAGGGGTGTCCGAGTGGTTAAAGGAGACGGACTGTAAATCCGTTCGCTATGCGTACGCTGGTTCGAATCCAGCCCCCTCCACCACTGCCGACCGTTTGCTAGAATGCGGGTATAGCTCAATGGTAGAGCAGCAGCCTTCCAAGCTGAATATGCGGGTTCGATTCCCGCTACCCGCTCCAAAATCCCCGCCTCCCTCTTCAAAATCATAGTCCGGCCCGCGGGTCCGACGTTTCCCGCATGTCCCTGAAATCGATCGTGTGTCGCCAGGCGTTGCGTCGGCTGGTTTGGCCCGCCGCGGCTCAGACGCTTGTCATTGCCGGCTGCACTCGCTATGTGGCGCCGGAAAATAACCGCCTGCGAAGTTGGGAGTCGGCGATGGCCAAGAGCAAATTCGAGCGCAACAAGCCGCATGTGAACATCGGGACGATTGGTCACGTTGATCACGGCAAGACGTCGTTGACGGCGGCGATCACGAAGTATTTCGGCG
>NZ_JAZHLK010000080.1:0-8000 GCF_036549515.1 Aurantimonas sp. E1-2-R+4
ATCTTTCTTCATGGCGTTGCTCTCCTCAGTGGAATCGGCACCCCGAGCCTAACGGCTCAAGGCGGGCAACGCCGCCCACTTCAGAGTTTCAACAGAGACCGGGACATTCCCTGGCACGCGCAGCCCTGGCGACCTGCGACGCCACCAGAATTGCGTTGCGCGCCGCTGAGTTAGGGATAGCGTTGGACGCGCTCGAGGTCATAATGGACAGCGTTGACGACGACCGCGGCCTTTTCGGCTTAGATAAATCGGTTCGTGCCGGTTCTCTGAGCATACGAACCCGCGTTACTATTGGTGCCGCCGGAGTGGACGAAAAAGTCCTGCGCGAGATTGTCGATTACGCGGTGGCCCATTCGCCGGTCGCTGATGGCTGTCGCGGTGAAACGCCTTCAACGCTTGAATTAACTATCGCCCTGACAGGGCTCTGACGCAGGCGGCGGGGTGATGGCCTTACTCGACAGCCTCAAACCGGATATCGTAAAAGAATAGCCCACCTTGTTGTCCGGAAATCTCGGCAAGTTCTTTTCAAAGGGCCTGAAACCCAGCACACGTCATCATTCAGCCGAAAGCAAATAGTAATTGAGAGCGCCATGAACCATGATTCCGAAACAAGAGGTGGAGGCTGCATTTGCGGCCATGTGCGTTATCAGGTAGCTCCAGAGCCCTTGATCGTACATTGCTGCCACTGCCGCGGATGTCAGAAAAACTCTGGTTCTGCCTTTGCACTGAACGCCGTTTTTGAGGCCGGTCGGGTGCAGCTAATATCGGGCGAAGTTGAGGAAATTACGGTTCCGACGCCCAGCGGCACCGGCCAGGACGTTACCCGCTGCGCCAAATGCAAAGTCGCCGTTTGGAGCAACTACAATATGGGCGGTTTACGCAAGCATATTAGGTTCATTCGTGTCGGCACGCTTGATGACCCGGACCAATTCCCGCCAGATGTCCATATCTACACGTGCTCGAAACAGCCATGGGTTGTTATGCCAAAAGAAGACCGGACGGCTGATGAGTTTTATGAATTAAAGGACACTTGGTCGCCCGAGAGCATGGACCGACTGGCTACCCTCAAAAAATCCATTGGCATTACAAATTCTTGAAAGGAAAGTAGCCGAGGTTTATGTCCGTCGAACCCAGCCCAGAGGTTTTTGAAGATCGCCATTGCCGATGACGATGCAAGTGGGCCACTGAAAGGCGTTGTGTCGGACTCGATGCAGCGCCCCGACCCGAGCTTCCAATGTTGCCAAGAGAAGACTTCTGCGCTTTCGAGCAACGGCAGCTGCGAAAGCTGCACTTCCGCTTATAACGCCTTGGTGCAAGATCGGGTTTGGGTCACCCTCGGTCTCGTTTGTATGCTGCGGACGCGATATACGCTATCCCAAGTGCGGTAGGTTTTGGCTTAATGCGGCCGTGCTGGATGTCTAAACCCGGATATCCCAGATAAACAACGATATCGCGCCCCCCGGATGGGTGATAGTCTATAATCATCAATATCTTAGCGATGATGGGGCGGGATATGGCGACGGATGTGACGGGTGAAGCTGAAACGGGGCCTCTTCGGCTGGAATTCGACCGCTCGGTGAAGGTGGAATTCCGGGGTTCGGCGATCAGTTCGGACGGCGGATTGCTGCTGCACCGGGAACTGGACGACGCTCATGGCCTCTCGGACATGGCGGCGGGTCTGCTTTCCGATATGCGCACGGGTCTGAACGGACGTAATTACCCACCCCCTATTTGATGAGGCGGACGCTGGCGGTTTGGACCGCGTTCAAGCCAGGATTCCGACGATCACGGCGAAGGGGTTCGCGCCTTGTAGCCTTGCGGTATCGACGGTTGTCCGGACGTCGGCTTCAGCTTCGGCGGCCCACATGGCTCGGTAGCCGTTGGTGACTTTTCGCTGGATCACACACGGTCGAAGTTTGCGCTCGGACGTGTTGTTCGTGACATCGACCTGGCCGGGATAATCACAGAAGATCAGAAGTTGGTCTCGGGCGCGCCCGATCTTGGCTTGGAGCTGTCGGGCAAGCCCGCAATGGGTTGTCGCTGCTAGAAGCGCCGTCAACTGCTTTTCCAACTCCCGCTTTTTCCTTGCCAGGGTCGAGGCGGCGAAATTGGCGACGGCCCTGGCCAGATCGAACGCTCTTCCCAGCCAAAGCTTGAACCGGAAGGGCAGATCGTCCGAACCGTGCTCCAGTGCGAAAGCCGTGTCGCGCGCCAGATGCGCTAGACAGGTCTGATGCCGCTCGCCGTGCTTTTGCTGGGCGGCGTAGCGATCCGAAATCCACACCGCCGGCACATGTCCGTCCATCATCTCGTCCACGACGCGGGCGACGCGGGAATAATCGGGCTGATGCACGACCGCGTCCTTGCAGTGGAAAACCCAGTGATAAGAATTCGTCCCCTCGATCCGAACGCCGGTTTCGTCGCTGGCCACGACCTGAGCCGCGCGAACGATGGCCTTCGCCTTTTCAGCCTCGATCTCGAACCGGGGATGCGAGCGGATGAACATGTTCATCAACGCGCCCTCGCTAACGCTGAGCCCGAAAGCATCACGGAACAGGCCGCCCAGCCGCTCATAAGATAGCGCCTGGAAGCCCTTGAGATAAATCGCCAACGCGTGGATGCGCGGACCAAACGGCGTCGTCGTCGCGACCGCCGGCGCCGGCGCTTTCGTCTCGACGCCGCAATGCGCGCACCGGCAGGCAAAGCGATGGTGGCGGATGACATAGGGTTTGACCGGTGGGATCTCGATCTCGTCGTATTCGCCGATCAATTCCCTCTGGGCGTCGGACGGGAAAATTCCGCCGCACTGCTCACAAACGCCCGGCGCATGGTCGCGGAATTCGTCGAGGTCGTCGGCCAGTCGTCGATTGTGCGGCTCATGCCCGAGCTTCGCCCCGCCGGGTCGAGAGTTCTCGCGCTTTTCCTTCTTGTCCGTGGAAGGCGGCTTGGACGAGGTCCGCGACGTCTTCTCCGGACGCTGGAGCCGGAGCACCAACTCGATCAATTGCTCTTTGCTCAGCTGCTGCAAATCACCGCGGTCCATCGCGCCATGGATTCAGGCTTTTGCTCCCCTGGCAAGGGGGTGGGTAATTACGAACGGACGGCATCGCTTGCCAGGCTTCCTGCGACAGTCGGTCTTTTCCCGCCTTGCAGGATATGAGGATGTCAATGACGCAGACCGGCTGTGCCGCGATCCGGTGATGCGCCAGCTTGTCAGTAGTCGAGCAATCAAGGGCGGTGCGGCCTCGGCCAGTGCCATGGGTCGGTTCGAGACCGAGATGCTGACCCAGCCAGAGAACCTCGCGGCGCTTGTCGACCTGCCGGGTCGGTGGATCGACACGGTGCACGACAAGCGACCGCCGAAGGTCATCACCCTGGACATGGACAGTTCGGAAAGCCCTGTGCACGGCGATCAGGAGGGTTCGGCATGGAATGGGCACTTCCAGAAGAAATGTCTGCATCCGCTCTTCGTGTTCAACCAGTTCGGTGATCTGGAGAGATGTGCCTTGCGTCCCGGCAATGTCCACAGCGCTGATGGTTGGGAGGCTGTGCTGACGCCTGTGTTGGCGCGCTACTCGGCCGAGGCGCGACCTTCGATCATCCGCCGCCGGTTTCGCGCCGATGCGGCCTTCGCCATCCCGGCGCTGTTCGATCTGCTTGAGGCTGAGGGTTGGGATTATGCCATCCGGATCAAGGGCAATTCCAAGCTGAACGAACGGGTCGACTGGCTGACAAAGCGCCGCCCCGGTCGTCCGCCGAACCATGTCGTGCGCCTCTATACCAGCTTCCACTACCGGGCGAAGAGTTGGTCAAAGGCCCGCCGCATAGTGGCGAAGGTCGAGTTCCATCCTGGTGATTTGTTCCCGACGGTCGGCTTCATAGTTACAAATCGAAGCCTGCCGAATGAACGGGTGCTGACCTTCTACAACGGGCGGGGCACCGCAGAGCAGCACATCAAGGAGGGCAAATACGCGCTCAAATGGACACGGCTGTCGTGTATGCGGTTCGCGGCAAATGCTGTGCGGCTCCAGCTTCACGCTCTGGCCTACAATCTGGCCAACTTCCTGCGGACAACGGCGACGCCCGAACTGATCGAGCGCTGGTCTCTGACCTCCCTGCGCGAACGCCTGATCAAGACCGGGGCGCGCCTGGTGCGCCATGGCCGCTACGCTATCTTCCAGATGGCCGAGGTCGCCATCCCGCGCGATGTCTTCGCCGCCATCCTAAACATGATCAACACCCTGCGAGGGCCACCACCAGGAGCAACGTGCGCATGACCGGAACCAAAGCCAAATCCACGATATCAAACACCGGCGGCGGGAAAACTGTGTCCGGGCATGGTCAAATCACGTCTCTGGGTGCCAAAATAACCGACTTGGCGCCGCCTCTTATCAATATGCAGCGGCCAGAGCGAGTCAAAGCCGACAAAAGGCTTGGCGAACCGCTTTGGGTGCTATTACCATGCCGAAAGGTGATCCAAATGGGGAATGCCGGTTTGAATCAGTTGCAGCCGTAGGGACCGCAGGTGCCTGAGAAACTGTTGCCATCGGAATCCGTCCCGTTATACGAGCGATAGCCGCCGCCAAGATTTTGCTGCGTCATGTTCCAGCTGTTGCCGTCAGCCGCGACGCCGTTGGTTATGGACGTAGAACCCAAGTCAGTCGTCGTTTGCGACCATGTATTGCCGCTCGCGCTTGTTCCGTTCGTGGTGCTCATGTTGCCGTAGCGGTTGGTCGTGTAGCTGTTACCACTGTCATCGGTGCATGTAGAAAAGGTGTTGCTGCCGAAGCAGGCTGCCGAAGCAGGGGCTGCCGCTAAAAGTATGGCGCCCGTCGTCAGTATCTTGAGCATGTGAAAATTCCCCTTGGCCCACTTATCGGCGGCCGCTCGTGTTGCATAAAAACAATATTGCCGTTGCCGTTGCTGTCTCCGGTCATGCCTCATGCTTTCAATTTAAGCAATGCAATACGCGGGGAAATAGCGAGCCGGTCGATTGAGAATTGGGCTCTGGTGAATGCAGGTTTAGAGTTCGCGAGAGTTCCCTGGAGTCCCATCTGCCGTGGCTCGACGCTCAGTGGACCGCAGGTCACCGTAACGCCGCCGAACTCTGGCGGCAGCTTAAGGCCCAAGGCTGCTGCGGCTCCCTACGGGTTGTCACCGAGTGGGCAACACGCCGACGGCGAGCGGACAGGATGGATGCTGATACCTTACGGCGCAGCCCGTCGGCCCGGACCATCGCGCGGCTGAGCAGAGGTCCTCTGCGTATTTCTTTGACCTTTCTGTCTGCCGCCGCAGGCTGTCACCCTTCAGTTGAAGGGCGCCACGGGAATAGCAATGGTCACACAACTTTTCGGTTATTTCGCGTCCCGGGTCCTGCGAGCGCTGCCGCGAAGGCGGAAGCCGTCATCGGCTTGCCGAAGAAGTAGCCCTGCCCCTCCTGGCAGTAGGATCGCATGAGGTCGGCTTGGTTTTGGGTCTCGATGCCTTCGGCAATGACCTTCAGGTCGAAACCGTGCGCGAGGCTTGAGATCGCTGCGACGATCACGCGGTTCCTGTCGCCGCCGTTGGTGCCGCTGACGAAGGAACGGTCGATCTTCAGGCGGGTCACCGGAAAGTCCTTCAGCATCGTCAGGGACGCGAAGCCCGTCCCATAGTCGTCGAAGGCGATCCCGACGCCGATGGCTCTCAGGTCCCGGAGCGCCGCATGAATCCGAAACTCGTTCCGCAGGATCGTATTCTCTGTGATCTCCAGTTCGAGACCGCAGGCGGGAAGCCCCGCGTCCCGCAGCACCCTGTCCACGACAGCCGGCAAGTCGCCGGACCTGAACTGGGCCGCGAAGAGGTTCACTCCGATACGGAAATCCCGAAAACCGAAGGTTTGCCACTCGGCTGCCTGCCGACATGCGGTCCGAAGGATCCATTCGGAAACCGGGACGGCGAGAAGACTGGTTTCGAGCGTCGACAGGAAAGCAGCCGGCGTGAGCACGCCTCGTTCCGGATGGTTCCAGCGGATCAGGGCTTCCGCCCCCACGAGAACTCCATCCAGAAGGCGGACCTGCGGCTGGTAGTAGATTTCGAACTCGCTTTGCTCCCAAGCTTGCCGAACATCGGAACTGACGGAGATGCGTGTCTGCGCGATCGACCGGAGGTCGTGCGTGAACAGTCGCGCGCTACCCTTGCCCTCCGACTTGGCCCTGTAGAGGGCGAGATCGGCTTGCTCCAGGAGCATATCTGCGTTCCACCCCGCGCCCGATTGGAGAGACACGCCCGCACTGGCGCCAATATAGACCGAACGTTCCCCAAGTTCCATTGGACGCTCGATATCCCTGATAAGCTTTTCGGCCAGGCCGACGGCCGATAAGGGATCCGCCGTGTTTTCTAGGACGACTACGAACTCGTCGCCACCCAGCCGACATGGAAGACCGATATCTCCGACGACATCGCGCACTCGATCTGCCACCACCTTCAGTACCTCGTCGCCGGCGGCGTGACCAAGGCTATCGTTGACGTCCTTAAAGCCGTCGAGGTCAACGAGTATTAGAGACACAGGACGACCATCGGTACTGGCTTTCTCGAGCTGATCTCTGAGAACTGTGCGGTTGGCGAGGTCTGTAAGGAAGTCGTATTCGGCCGCGCGCCTTAGCTTGGCCTCCGTGGCGACACGTTCTGTGATGTCCCGCGCAATCGCGCCGAAGCGATGCTCACCCTCCTCGGACCAGTGGGAAAATGACAACTCGATCGGGAATTCTGTTCCGTCACGCCTGAGGGCCGGAACAGTCATCAGCGAGCCGAGTTTGGACGTGAGCCCAGCCACGGCGCGTTGTAAGCCAGCCTCGTGCATGGGACGAAACTTCGGGGGAACAATAATGTTGACAAGCTGCCCAATCGCCTCCTCGGCGCTGTATCCGAACATTCGCTCGGCCGCGCTGTTCCACGACAGGATCCGGTTGTTACCGTCCGCGCAGACGATCGCGTCCGTTGCCGATTTGGCCACGGCATCGAAGCGCCGACGCCCGTCCACCTCCGCCATTGAAAGACGCCGAGCCTTGAGCTTGTCCATGACAAGCCCGGCGAGATCGACGAGCGACTGTCGCTCGTCCGGGGAAAGTCCCCGCGGCCGCGGCACGATGTCCTTGATACAGAGCGCGCCGATGACGAAGCCGTCGGGTGTGACGAGAGGAGCGCCGGCATAGAAGCGGATCTTCGGCTCGTTGGTGACAAGCGGCGATTCACGAAAGCGCTCGTCGAGCGCCGCATCCGGAACCACCATGACGTCCCAGTCGAGAATCGTGTGAGTGCAAAAGGAGCCTTCCCGAGCTAGTTCGCAGACATCGATGCCGAGACGCGCCTTAAAGAACTGGCGGTCCTCGGCAACGAAGGAGACGAGCGCAATCGGAACGCCGAAAAGTTGCCGGGCGTGACGAACGACCATGTCCAGCCCGGGCTCAGGGGGCGTGTCGAGAACTTGATATTCATTGAGCGCAAGGAGGCGCTGGACTTCGTTGTCGGGCACTGGATGGGAAAAGAACTTCAGCATTTCTTTCCTTCCCGCTACCGAGCGTCCCGCACGCTTGAGTACCGTTAGTTCTTCGGCTGCTGCGCCGTAATTCAACTCGGTGCGCACGAATGCTGACACGAAGATGTTACGGAAGTATTTAATGAAATACGCGTCTGGCCGCCGTGGGAGAGGCTAGCGTTATCGACGTCGATCTGGCGCAGAACGTGTCCAACTGCTCGGGACGGCGGCAGACAGTAAAATTGGTGTCGCGATGTGAGTCAGAATGACTATTAAAACAATGACTTAAAGGTAGAGAAGGTTCGACGTCAGGCCCACTCCCTCCGCCATTTCCCCCTGAGAAAAGTTTCTCCCGATCCGGCTGCGGCCGGATTTATACCAACGGGCGCTGATCAAGACCCATGCGCCCAATCTCGCATTCCGATGGACGTGATTTTCCAGGGCTGATCGACGAGCTTGTTCCAAGCTGCGCAGCAGTGGGCGA
>NZ_JAZHLK010000081.1:0-7853 GCF_036549515.1 Aurantimonas sp. E1-2-R+4
CATCCCCGCCCTCGGCCAAAGGCACGAAGGCTATCACTGGCGGAGTTTTGCTCCGGCCAACAGCCAGATATCCGGCCGCTTCAGTGGTGGATTTTTGCACCGGCGCTCTCACTGGATCGATTGAAGACGACGCATGGCATCCGGGGTTCGCTCGGGTGGGGCGCCAGGCAAACGGTGATCCTGACTGGATTCGAACCAGTAATAGAAAAGTGTGAATCGGCTTGCTGTCAAAGAATAAGCAATTGCAGGCCAGCGGGCCGGAGTAAAATCAGGCGATGACGATGATGACCGTCGCTATAAGTGATCGATGAATGGGTCCGATCGGAAGCCAAGGCCGGATTTTGGAGAGGATGTTTCCAAAGCATCTGAGGCATTCGTGGTGATATGGAAATTTTACTCAAAAATCGATCGAAATCCTTCGCGCCGGTGGTTCTTCCATCTGCGAGATTTGTTTCAGGCTCGATCTCGACAACCCTATCGCCGAGAGCCGGCGATGTCGCGGGCAGCGTCGTAGACCTGCCATGCGACCACCGTCCGCTTTCCCCCGATCCGCGCCTTCTGGTCAGGTGACGGCTCATTGAGAGTCCCCGGAAAACCGTCTACATATCGCTCGGGGTCTGGCGTCGCGGTCTGTCGGAATCGTTGCCGAGCGGAAACGCGTGGCGAGACCAACGCTATGTCCTGTGTTCAGTTCGAGATTTCTGGAATCCCTCCGGAATTCCCGATCGCCCTCACCTCCGGCTTGCTGCCTACGGGAATGTCAGACGGCCACCTAAAATCCGATCAACGCGACAAATCCACGCGCTATTATCTCGTAATGTCCAGGCTCGTGCCCTTTCCGCCGGAAATTGTCCACAGCATCGACGCAGGCGCGTCGGTGCTTCGGGCGGTTCGCGATCATTCCGGCCGCACCCTCGAAGAGGTCGCCCATGCGTGTGGGGTGTTGCCTGCCAGACTTTGGGAAATTGAGGCCGGGGTGACGCCGACGCTGGCCGAGCGGCAGGCGCTGTCTGAACTATTCGGCTATGATGAAGATGTGCTGATCGACCTGTGAGGAGAACCGAACTTTTCGTGAAACAAGACAAAATTCGATCCAGATCGTCGCGCGACACGCCCGGGCCGGGGAGATAGAGAGCCCGTGGAAATCGATCGCCTGCCGATAGATTCTGCGCGGAATGGAATACCCAAAAAACGTATGGCTCGCCCCGGCTGCAAGGGATTTCTTTCCGGCTTTTCAGTCTGCGCCAACGTATCCGGTCTCGGGGCCTGATGATTGTCCCCGGCCAAGATGGAGCTTTCGCGCGTACCGATTCTCATAAACGGGGCGGCGTCGAGCGCCATTTTTTTGGTCAGGATCCCGGCACACCGTTCGACTGTCAGGCCATCTTTCCAGTCCACTCACAGACAACGCCGACCTGAAGGTCTCCCTTCCGGCCGATCTCCGATTATCAGGCCGACGGCGCCGCCGCCATCTCGAAGGGGCGCCGGCTTCTCAACACCGCCCAGATGATCCTGGCCATCTTCGCCGCCAGCGCGACGACAGCCGTGTTCATGTGCGCTCGCGACAGCAGGCCTCGCAGCCATTCGCCCATCAGCGTCTCTTCTTTGGCAAGAGATGGAAGCGCGGCTCGGGCGCCGTGGATCAGCATCCGCCTGAGATAGCCGTTGCCGCGCTTGGTGATCCCCAGAAGTTTAGGCTTGCCCCGGTCGTCATCTGGCGAGGGACGAGACCGAGCCAGGCCGCAAGGTCGCGGCCCCCGGTGAACGTCTCGGCCTTTCCGATCGAAGCTACGAACGCGGTCGCATTCAAGGGGCCGATCCCCGGAATCGTCGTGAGCAGCTTCATCGAAGCATCTACGCGGGCAAGTTCGGCGAACTCCGCGTCAAAGGTGGCGATCCGAACATCGAGGGCGCGCCATTCGTCTCGCATATCCTCGATCAGAACCCGGATACGACGGCTGATCGCCATCTCGCCGGCGAGAAGCTGTGCCAGCCGAAATTCCAGCTTTCGACGTCCCTTGGCGATCACGATCCCCCGCTCAAGCAAGATCGCCCGAAGCTGGTTGATCAGACCCGTGCGCTAGCCCACGAGACGATCCCGGGCCCGGTGTAGGGTCTGCATGTCGAGTTGCTCGTCGCTCTTCAGATCGACAAAGCGCATCGTGGGACGGGTCGCGGCTTCCGCTATCGCCTCGGCATCACGATCGTCGTTCTTCTGCGCCTTTACGTAGGGACGGACATATTCCGGCGACATCAACCGCACGTCGTGGCCCTGCTCGCGAAGCTGGCGGCCGAGATGATGGGCGCCGCAACAGGCTTCCATGGCCATCATGCAGGCCGGCATTCCCGCCGCCAGCTTCAATACGCTGTCCCGACGCATTCGGCGCCGCAGCAGCACTTTCCCGGCTTC
This sequence comes from Aurantimonas sp. E1-2-R+4, assembly GCF_036549515.1. Lineage (NCBI taxonomy): Bacteria > Pseudomonadati > Pseudomonadota > Alphaproteobacteria > Hyphomicrobiales > Aurantimonadaceae > Aurantimonas > Aurantimonas sp. E1-2-R+4. The sequence goes on from NZ_JAZHLK010000081.1 coordinate 2,411, forward strand.
GTTCAACCCGACGACGCTGCAAACATCCTTCCCAAGATCAATACCAAGAACCTTGATCTCATACCAACTCTCGGATTGTATGACTCGTAGGGGATTCTCGGCGCGGAACTGATGTGATTCATTGGTGCGAACAGGAGGATGTTCGCCATGGCCACGCCGGTTCCGCTTCGCTCTGACTTCGATACGAACACACTTCGCCAGGCTGCCCGGCGTTCCCGGGACGCATCTCAGACCCGCCGGCTTCTGGCACTGGCGACGATCTACGAGGGCGGCACGCGCAGCGATGCGGCCAAGGTCGGAGGCGTGACGCGCCAGATCGTGCGGGACTGGGTCGTGCGTTTCAACGCCGAGGGCCTGGACGGTCTCCTGGACCGAAAGTCGCCTGGCGCGCCCTCGCGGCTAGGGCCGCACGAGCGGCAGGCTCTGGCGGGCAAGCTTGAGGCGGGCCCGATCCCGGCCGTTGACGGGGTGGTGCGCTGGCGGCTCGTAGACCTGGCGCAATGGGTGTTCGAGGAGTTCCGCATCACCATAAGCGTGCAAACGCTGAGCCGCGAACTGCGGGCCATGGGCTACCGCAAACTCTCTGCCCGCCCACGCCATCACGCGCAGAATGAGTTCGAACTCGACGCTTTTAAAAAGATTTCCTCACTGCGCTGGCAAAGATCGCGGCGAGCGAGGCCGCCGGCAAGCCCGTAGAAGTCTGGTTCCAGTGTATGGTTCGCCTCCGGTTTGCAAGAAGAAACGATAGTNTTTCCTCACTGCGCTGGCAAAGATCGCGGCGAGCGAGGCCGCCGGCAAGCCCGTAGAAGTCTGGTTCCAGTGTATGGTTCGCCTCCGGTTTGCAAGAAGAAACGATAGTCCCAGAAGACCCTGCTTCAGCGTATCCGGCTTGTTCGTGGGCGAGTGCCCGAGCCACAATGGGAGCCGCTGGATGCGTTCCTTACAAGATGATCAGACTTTTTGATCTACTGCCACCACCAGGTTTTGCGTGTCCCGGTCGAAGCAGGGCGATCTACTGGAACCATCAGGCTGCACATCCGATCAGATCACGGTGCCATTGGCTTCTTCTCGCAAGTCGTTCAGCCTCGCGCCGTCAGGCCGCGACCGGCTGAAAGGGTTCGTTCCTCGATAAGACCGCCCAGACGATCCGGGCAACCTTGTTGGCGCTCGCGACGACAATCTTGTTGGTGTGCATGCCCCGTGCGCAAAGCCGTTCCATAAACTCCGCCATTCGACTTTCCCGCTTTCTGCGATTGTAAAATGCCGACCGCATGCCGTGTATCATCAGCGTTCGAACATAGGTGTTTCCGCGTTTCGATATCCCGAGCAGGATCGTCTTGCCTCCGGTCGAGCGCTGTCTGGGTACAAGTCCGAGAAAGGCGGCGAGATCTCGCCCTGTCCGGAAGTCAGAGATGTTGGCGACGGCGCTATAAAGGGCTGTCGCCACGATCACGCCGATGCCCGGAATGGGAAGCAAGGCCCGGCAGACAGAGTTGGATTTGGCGAAGGCTTCCAGTTCGTCGTCGATCTTGGAAAGGCGAGCGTCGATCATCGTGTATTCGGCAATGAGCGTTTCGAAGAGCGCCCGCGAGACTGCAGAAAGATCGACCTTTCCGACCTCCATCAATTCCGTCTGAATGTAGCGTTCGAAACGCGCCCGCCCTGAGGGGATCACCAGGCCGCGTTCGCGCAACAGGCCACGGAGCTGATTGATGATCGAGGTTCGCGCCGTCACTAGCCGTTGGCGCACACGATGGAGCGCCTGCATGTCCAGTTGTTCATCGGAGTTGATTCCGACCGCATGGCGGCCCGGCCGTTGTGCGGCTTCGGCGATCGCCAGCGCATCGTTCCAGTCGTTCTTTTGCGCTTTTGCGAAGGGCCGCACGCTCTCCGGGGTCAGCAGCTTCACGTCATGTCCCATCGCGATGAGCTGGTGGGCAAGCCAATGCGCGCCAGAACACGCCTCAAATGCTACACGCAGGCACTCGCTGCGCCGATCGCCGAAAAACCGCCAGCAGCCGTGAACGGGTAAATTGCTTTCGCAGGACGATGTCGCCATCGGCGCCCAGGCCGACGACGTGGAAGCTGTTTTTGCCGATATCGATGCCGATCTGCTTGAATGTCATGTGATGCCTCCTTGTTGAGACGGCGAAAATATCCGCCGAGGAGGAGGCGAACCATCCCACAAGACGAAATGCGGGTAGGCCAAAAGAACCCGATCACCCGCCGCTGGGCAAAACGGGGAACGCGACCCTCGGCTCCCAGAGACCAACGCACTGCCTCGGCCTACCTGTTCGGAGCGATCTGCCCGAAGCGGGGCGCGGGCGCGGCACTCGTCATGCCCCGCTGCGACACCCACGCTATGGCATGTCATCTCACCGAGATCTCCCGCAACGTTGCGCCTGGCGCCCACGCCGTCGTCCTGCTTGATCAGGCAGGCTGGCACATGACGCCGAAGCTCCTCATCCCCGACAACATTACGTTGATGCCGCTGCCGCCCAAGGCGCCCGAACTGAACCCGGTCGAGAATCTTTGGCAGTTCATACGCGACAACTGGCTTTCGAACCGTATCTTCCAATCCTACGACGACATCCTCGACCATGCCTGCCGCGCTTGGCGAAACATCGAAGCCCAACCCTGGCGCATCATGTCCATTGGAATGCGCCTATGGGCTCATGGGTTCTGATCAATGAGAGTTGGTATCATTCATCGGCTCGCCTCCGTGCCATCCTCATCGACGACGCAATCATGCGCCGAGGGAAAGGGGCGAGCCATTCCATAAACGGAACTTTCCCGTGTTCGGACCTGGGGCACACAGTCGCGACGGCGCAGGCCAGGACGGCTCATGCGATCTCCTCGATCGGATGGCTTTACCGTGGAAAACGCCGCCAACTGGCACGATAGTTCCGCCGGCCGGCTGCGGGGCCCGAAAAAAAGCCGCCCCGCGAGGCGGGACGGCTTTTCACTGGAAGCTTGGCGACCGCCTTATTTCGGCGTCTGGCCGGGAACCACGCCACCCGACGGCGTGGTGACCTCGTCGGTCTTGGAGCCCGGCTCGCCGCTGGTCGCGGTGCTTGCGCCGGACGCACTGGAGTCCATTGCCCCGCCCGCAGACGCGCCGCCCGCACTGGTGTCGACCGAGGCCCCTGCGGAGGCGCCGGCCGAGCTATCCATCGACGCCATGGTGGCGGTAAACGGCATCACCACCGGCTTGCCATCCGCCATTGTCGGGGTATCGACGTCGGTCGTTCCTTCACCGAAGTCATAGGTGTCGTTGCCATTCGTCTCTTCGTGCAACATGACCATGTATTCGGCGTCCGCTGCCAGATCCATGTCGGCCTCAACCGCGACATCGGTGCTCTCGCCGGCCGGGATCGCCACATGGCCGATCGAGCCCGGAACCACCGGCGCGCCGTCCTTGACCTCGTGCAGAACGAGATATCCGCCCTTGTCCGACGATACCTTGGCGAAGGTTGCTGTCTTGCCCTCGACCTTCACGCCGGCCGTGTCGATCATGTTGTCGGCGAATGCGGTCGAGCCCAGCGCGAGAAGCGTGGCGGCAGTCGTCATCAGAAGCTTGTTCATGAGGTATCCTCCATTTGTGGATAGGATCGGAAGGGCGCAACGTCGTGCGAACCGTTCGCGATTGGGTTGATAACGGGAGGGATGGCGGGAGGTTGCGACAAAAGCCCCCGATCAAGTGGATGTGATGAAGGTCTGGCAGGAAGGGACACTGCCCGGCGGCGCCTTTGTCCCGCCGGGCGGATCGATTAAGCGGTCCCGCGCCAAATCTCGGACACCTCATCCGAAAAGGACCGCATGCGCATCACCCTCGACCAGCCTCGCATCATCCTCGCCGAGGCGCTCAAGACCAACGCCACCGACCGCTGTTAGCCGCTGACCGTCGCCGGGCTCGACGCCCCCGGGTCGCGCCGGGGGCGATATGCTGGCGTTCGTCGAACGGGCAGGGGAGATAAGTTCCGCGGCCGGACCCTGAAGTGGAAGACACACAGGAACGAGATTTCTCCCCATCCCTTGTCGACGCATCACCAGTTGTTAAAAGACATCGGGCCGTTAGGAATGCGGTTCCATCGCTGTGGTCGCAGACCACACTTTCACGGTCGCGATGCGGGGTGATAGCGGTTTCGGTTGGGTAATGGATGGATGCGATTTTGATGACGCCACCGGTTTCCTCATTGCCTTCTAGTCCATCGCCAGACCCAGATAGCGCGTGGCGTCTTGTTCTGGATACTGCCCTCGACGCCGTCATCGTCATGGATCGCCGTGGCGATGTCGTGGATTGGAACGACAACGCCACGGGCATCTTCGGCTGGTCGCGGGACGAAACGCTCGGCCGCAACATGAGCGACCTGATCATTCCGCTTCGCTTCCGTGAAGCTCACACGGAGGGCCTGCGTCGCTTCCTTGAGACCGGCGAGGCGAAGGTGCTCCGTCGTCGCATCGAAATCTGGGCTCTGCGCCGCACCGGCGAGGAATTTCCGGTGGAATTGTCCATTTCGCCCATGGCGGAGGGGGATGGACTGATTTTTGTCGGTTTTCTTCGCGACATCAGCGAGCGAAGAAGCGCGGAACGGCAGCGCGAAGAGCACGCCCTCAAAATGGAAGCGTTGTATCGCACGATCTCGTTCGCCGCGGAGAAGAACTCGCTGGACGACGCCTTACAGACTTGTCTCGCCTCGGTCCATAAGCTGACGGGATGGCCCTTGGGTCACGTTTATCTCCCTACAGAAACCGTGCCGGTCCAGCTGCTTCCGTCGCCGATTTGGTTTAGCAGCCGGCCGGATGAATTCGCAGAATTCCGCTCCGCCACGGCCGTTACGAGGTTCGCGCCAGGCGAAGGGCTCCCCGGCCGGGTCTGGGGCGGCCGCGAGCCGGAATGGATCGCGGATGTGGCCACCGACCCGAATTTCCCGCGAGCCAAATGGCCCAAGGGGATCGAGGTCAAATCGGCCCTTGGCTTTCCGATCATGTCGGAGGATCGGGTTATCGCGGTCATCGAATTCTTTAGTGAAGCGGCGGTCGAACCCGATTTTGATCTGTTGCTGACATTGCGAGCGATCGGCCAGCAGGTCGGGCGTGTGTTCGAGCGTCGGCATGCTGAAGAGGCGTTGCGAGAACATGCGACATCCCTTGAAATCGAGATAGATGAGCGGAAACGGGCGCAGGCCCACCAAAAGCTTCTGCTCGCCGAAGTCGATCACCGCGTGAAAAACATGCTGGCGGTCGTGACCGCCATCGCCTCCCAAACCGCTCGAAATAGCGACACGATCGACACGTTCAGTCAAAACTTCCTCGCACGACTTCATGCGCTAATACCAACGGGCGCTGATCAAGACCCATGCGCCCAATCTCGCATTCCGATGGACGTGATTTTCCAGGGCTGATCGACGAGCTTGTTCCAAGCTGCGCAGCAGTGGGCGAC
>NZ_JAZHLK010000082.1:0-7446 GCF_036549515.1 Aurantimonas sp. E1-2-R+4
GTCGGCATCATCGGGGGCGAGAAGCTGGTTCGTGCCCTTGATACGGCCGACGTAATTTCCCTTCGTGACGCCCTGCAACGCCTGCCTTCAAACTACACGAAGCTGGCCGCGACGAAGGGACTGACGGTCCTGGAAGCCACTTCCTCTGGTGGCCCGGTCATCTCGCCGAAGACGCAGGACAAATACTTCTCGATGTTCCGCTCCTTCCTCCGCTGGGCGTATGATGAGGAGCTGATCGAGAAGGTGCCGGGCGAGAAGGTGAAGATCACGGGGGTTGGGCCGAAGGGCCGTGACGGTCGTGATCCCTATTCCGTCGAACAGCTCAAGACGATCTTCTCATCACCGCTTTACGCCGGTCACCTGGGCTCGCAGCGCCACAAAGCAGGGCCGGAGGTGATCCGTGACGGTAAATTCTGGGTGCCACTGATTGCCCTGTATTCCGGCATGCGCATGGGGGAGATCGTTCAGCTCCTCATCTCGGACATCAAGCAGGAGAAGGACGTCTGGTTCTTTGACATCTCGAAGGGCGAAGAAAAGTCGCTGAAGACGGCGGGGAGTGCGCGTCGCGTCCCGATACATGATGTCCTGCTGAAGGGCGGTATGCTTGAGCTGGTGGCCGACAAGCCCGGCACCCATCGTGTGTTCTCGGACATCGAAAAGGGGAAGGATGGCTACTTCTCGCATAACTTTAGCAAGTGGTGGGGCCGGTATTCACGGCAGATCGGCTTCAAGACCCCGAAGACCGCCTTTCACTCATTCCGGCACAATTTCACGGACGCGGTTTATGCGGCTGAAGCCCCTGAGCGTCTGGCGATGGCCCTTCTGGGTCATGCCGATAAGAAGGTCCACAGCCACTACGGCAGCGGCCCCAAGATCGATGAGCTGCATGCCGTGATCGATAAAGTGGAGTACCCGATTGATCTGAGCTTCTTGCTGCCATAACCTCCCACAGCTGGGAGCAGAGTTTTTCGCTCTCTTAACGCCTTTCCCCGATCATGGGCCGTGACGAATTTCCACGGCTAGGGCATGCGGCGTGACGATCATCAAAATCAAGGTGAAGAAGGGGTCTAACAAGACCCAAACACAGCCGAAAAACGACCATCCCAATAGCCATACAAGCCCGCCTACAGGTCCCAAACCTGCATCGGAACATACCCCCTTCATCGGCCGCCTCATCCTCATGGTGACGCCCCACGGCAAGGCGACGGTGGGATTACGGGGCATCAGTCGTCTTGATCAAATGCGGCTCACCCCCCGCGCATACGCGTCGCGGTGTCGGGCTGACGCACGTATCCAGTCTTCCGGGTGATCTCGCGTCTGACGAGATACCAGAGCCGCTGCTCGGCAGGTTCATCAGGGCCGCGACGTCGAGCTTCCTCCCACGCGTCGTCCGGCGGCATTACCGTGATCAGGGTATAGGCTTCGCGCTCGACCCGGCGGCGCAGGTCGCGCCGGGCAGTAAGAAGGGAGCGCAGACGAGCGATCATCGGCACCACGGGTTTCCGGTATTCGGCCATCGCTGTGAGAGCCCTTCCTGAACGAGGACTTCGCCGGCGTCTCGGCCGTCCGCAAGGGTGACCGTCACGAGGGTCCTACCGTAATAGCCGGTGCCGTCCTGAGTAAGCGAATAACCCGCCGACATCAGGTTTCGAAGCCTATCACGGGCAGCCAGGCCCTTGCGCTTCTCCGCGGCACATTCCGGCTTCGAAATCTCAGGCGTATCGATGTCCTTCATTCGCCACTTGTCGCCGTCCTGCCAGCCGGTGTCACCGTCGACGATGCAGGTGACCCGCCGTTCGGCGCGGTTACCGCCCGAGCAGATGCCTATCGGACCGGAATAGCGCGGAGCAGTGGCCGCCTCGGTGAAGGCGGTCCGGAGATCGAGCGAGACCGGCAGCCGCAGGCCGCTCAGCCGATCAAGCGCGAAAGGCGTCAAGAAGATCACGGCGCATGCGAGGCCGAGCGAATACCAGAAGCGTGTCGGATAACGGGAGGCTTTTTTGTGCCGAGACGGCCTGGCAGAACGGATTGGAACAACGTCTCTGGTCCGGCCGAACGCTTGGCGGCGACGGCTTCGTTTGCGGAGATCGGCCAGATTGTCGAGCCATGGGTCAGCCATGGGGAAGCCGTAGCATGGGGCCGTCAATTACCCGTTAAAGCGGGCACGCAAATACAGTTTTCGCGAACTACGCATTTTCGATCGAAAGCCATCATCGGCGGGTGTGGACGCGCAATCCCATGTTTCGCGCTGCTTTCGCCGGACATGGTCAATGGTTGGCACGCGGTTCCTTTCGAGAGCCCTGGTGTCAGATTGATACCACGCGCCGAAAACCTGCTTGATGGCGGACGGGAAGCGTCTCTAGGTTCCGGTCGAACGCGATTGTTGCCGGAGACCGATGATGTCGAATGCCCTTGAAGTTGTGCGTCCTGGAGAGGCTGCGGCCGTCCTGAACCTGTCGAAGTCGACCCTCGCCAAAATGCGGATGCGCGGCGACGGTCCTCCCTTCGCCAAGCTCGGCGGGAAGATCGTGGTCTATCGGCTCGCGGACCTCGACGCATGGATCAATGAACGAAGCCGGGTCTCGTCAAGCGGCTGACGCTACTGGTTGCACGCAACTCTGTCACTCATTTCCAAACGATGCCGACGCCGTATAGCCGACCTCGATGTCCGGACTTCACGACTGAGACCCAGGCCAATCCAGCGTCGGCTGCAGGCAATTTTACGGAACAGTGTCACTCAGTTCCAGGGAGGATCAAAATGACCGACGCTGAGGCACAAGCGATACTCGACAAGGCGATGCTCCTACACAGCCGATCGACCTCCATCGGCGTCAGGGACCTCTGTACAATACTGGGCGTCTCGGAGCGCACAATCCGCCGTCGTCAGCAAGAGGGTCAGATGCCTGCGAGGACAAAGCTTGGCCGTAAACTGGTTTATGAGAAGGCCGATATCTCAGCCTGGCTGGCAGAACAGGTGCGAGGCTGAGATGCTCGACGCCGAACGCCAGATGCAATTGAAGTACCTCAACAAGGAGTTTGCCGCGACTGTCCGGTACTGCCGGGAAGAAGCTGGATGGGCGAAGGAGGAGTTGCTTCAGCTGAAGCACGCCATCGCGAGTTACCGGGGAAGTCTGAAGCAGCTGGCAGCGGCCTATCCGAAGGGTTGGTCTAAGCAGCGAGCAATCGCGAAAGCGGGACCCCTCTCGTCCAAGGACGCCGTCTTCGTCGGGGTACTCAGGATCGCGGCGCGGCGTGGGCTATCCATGTCTCGTTCACAGGCCCTGGGCCAAGCCGGGAAGATCAGCATGTGGAAGGCGCTTGCCGAGCCGGTCGTCGTTCACTGGGAACCGAAGGGCGGGGGGAAGTACCGCTCGATCGTGAAATACGGAATTCTCAGGGCGGCTCAGCAGCTGCCGCTTCGGGATGTGTTGTCGATGATGGGCATCGACAGCGAGTTTGACTACACGAGGAAAGGAGCCGGAGGCGAACGGGCGTTCGTCCACGAAATCAAACAATCGATGACGGACGGTCGCCGTTGGTGGTGGACGCCGGATATCGAGAACTGTTTCCCGTCAATGAGGCCCAAACATTTCGATTGGTTGCCGGTCGACAAGCGATTGTTGAAGACCGTGATCTTCCTCCCGAAGTGCACGAAGATCAGGGTATCCATGCCAAAGGAAGCCACGACGGTGGTTGAGTACCTGAAGCAGACGTACCCCGACTTCGTCCCGAGTGATCTCTCTCTCCCTGAAAGAGCTTCTTCGGATTTTTACAGATGGACTGACCCGGCAGGGTATGCCGCAGGGCTCAATGCTCGCGCCGCTCCTAGCAAGGGCCTTCATCGGACGGGAACTTCGGCATGTCGTCGGAGGTAAGGAGCTGCACGCGTCCACGGTCATGGACGATCTGTGCATCGGCTCGTGCGAAGTCGAGGCCGTGATCGCGGTCGCTGGAGCGGTAACGAAGCGCCTGGAGGCGCACCCTGCCGGGGCAATCAATTTACATGCCGCAGAGCCGAGCGACATGAAGAAGGGTATCCGAGTGATCGGGTATTGGATCACGCATGAAGGCGATCACAAGCCGGACCCCGTTCACGTCAAGCCGGGCGGAAAACGTATAGAACGATCTCGCGTCCGCCTACTGGAGAAGCTCCAGCAGGTCGCGGGAAACAGGAAGGGTCCTGATTTACTGGAAGTCTACGATGAGCTCATGGACGTTGCGGTGACCTATGCGAAGCGCTGGTACGACAGCAACTCGGCATGGACCAAGAAGGGGCAGTTCAGCTGGAACCGATTGAAAGAAGCGACCGAGAGCTGCGTCTGGAATTTCATCAACGGCGAACCGATCGGCTGGGATGTGAAGCACGCCCACGGGATCATCAAACAGGTTCCTCCGGTCGGGTCGAAGATGCGATCCACCGGCACTGCGCACCGCCATTTGAACGCGAGAGATATGCTCTAATGGGGCGGGACAGTTGGCCCGCCTCACCTGTCTCCGAGATAGTTCTGAGGACAAACGCCGGTTAGATCGGAAGACGCTGGCCCGTAGAGTGTAGACGGCTCGTATTGACCATCTACAAAGTAGGAAACGGCGGGGGGCACCTGGCCAGAGACATGTCCAAATCAATTGCCTTAGCGGCGATCAATCCTTGCCCCCGCTCGCCCATCAGCTAGCGTCAACTTGGGGTCTCTCGAACGCGACCTCCCTGCCACGGCAAGGAGGCCATGATGACAGACCTATTCCAACCCGAAATCCCGCTGACCGACGACGCGAAGAACAGTCCGCTGCCGAGCTTGAGGCCGCTACCCTGCGACCCCTGGGTGGCCAGCTCGACCGTCCACAAGGCGATCCGGCGAGGTGACGCCGAGACCGCCGAGCGTGCCGTCCTGACACTGATCCGTCATCGGGGGACCGGCATCTTTCGTCNCTCGACCGTCCACAAGGCGATCCGGCGAGGTGACGCCGAGACCGCCGAGCGTGCCGTCCTGACACTGATCCGTCATCGGGGGACCGGCATCTTTCGTCGCTTGATGGTGATCGCCTATGAAGACATCGGCATCGGCGCTCCCGATCTGCTGGTGACCCTCACTCGGCTCTGCACCGATGTCCGCCTTCGACGGCAGTACGGCGACACGCCGACGGTCGCCCGCTGGATAGTCCGGGCCATGGCGGCGGCTCCGAAGGAGCGTTCGAGCGATTACCTCATCTGCTCGGCCGTCCACCGACCGGATTGGGAATGCCACCGCGAGGCCGTGGGTGCGCTCAGCATCAGAGACAGGATCACCGTCGCGACGGATGCTGACGCGCCATTCGAGTTGAGAGCGACTGCGTCGTGGTTCGCCTCGGGGGTCGAAGCCGGCACTGAGAAGCGGATCGGCGGCGGTGACCTGACCGGCCTCATGGCGGCCTACATCGATGCCGGCCTGCCCGAAGCGACGGGACTGGCCATACAGGCCGCTGCGAGGGCCACACGCGAGCCCATCGTTCTCATGCTGCCGCCGCTCCTCCAGGAACTCAGACGGAGCCGTAGCGAGCCGACAAGCCGATCCGTGCCGGTCCCGCCCACGCTATTCGTGAACGGCGTCCCGACCTATGCCCTCGACAAGCATACGCGGGCCGGTCGTCAGGCGATCGTGACCTTCGCTCGTGAGAACCAGAATGCACGCTCGGCCCTTGAACGACACGTCCCCGAGTTCCGGCATAGGGACGCCGCGTATCTCGCCGCCTTCTACACCGACGCCATGCCGGTTACGCACCGGTTCGAGTGGGATCAGGTCGATGAGCTGGAGACGCTGGGGCGCGAGACGGACCTGCTGTGGGCCGGCATCCCTATCGAGGGAATGACCGCCATCCTTGATGCCTTTCGATCCAACCTTGATCACCTGAATGCGGTTCGAGCGCGCCTTCTTGGATCGTCATCGGACAAGGGGAATGCACGATGACGCCCGGTCTCTCCTCCGATAACCCTCCATTATCGGAGCCAAAAAATGAGAAAAACGCGGGCGATAAACGGAAAATTAACGCGCCGATCGGTAGAATTGCAATTGATTGCACGAACCATAAAGCCCCGCGTGCAATCAATTGCACAGCCGAACTCTCGAATTTTAGTAAAATTTTACCTTCCGTGGCCGATCTGGTCGACGGCTCCTTGTCTTCGAACAGCAAGCGTGCCTACCAATCCGACCTCGATCACTTCGTCGCCTGGGGTGGCATGATCCCGGCATCGGCCGAGATGATCGCCGCTTACCTCGCCGCCCATGCCGACGTTCTGACCGGGGCCACGCTGACCCGGCGGCTTGCCTCACTGGCGAAGGCTCATGCGTTGAAGCGTGTGTCCAACCCAACGACCGATGCACTCGTCAAGGCGACCCTTCGAGGCATCAGACGGAGGAACGGCTCGGCTCAGCGACAGGCAAAGCCGCTGCTGCGCGATGATCTCTTCGCGGTTTTGGGCGTCATGGGCGACAGGCCCAAGGACATCCGCGACCGTGCCCTGCTGCTGATCGGGTTCGCTGGAGGCTTCCGCCGATCGGAACTGGTCGGTCTCGATGTCGCCGATGTGGAAAACGTGCGTCAGGGGATCGTAATCACATTGCGCCGGTCCAAGACGGACCAGACGGGAGCGGGCAGGAAAATCGGGATACCCCATGGCCGGACGCGATGGTGCCCGGTCACCGCCCTTGAAGCATGGCTATCGGTTTTCGGCAGCGAAGCCGGCCCCATCTTCAGGGGCATAACCCGACATGGGCGCGTCGGGGATCAGCGCCTATCGGGAGAAGCCGTCTCGATCATCCTGAAGGAACGCTTGGCAGCGGCTGGTTTCGATCCGGAGGGCTTCTCCGGACATAGCCTGCGTGCCGGCTTCGCCACCAGCGCCGCCCAGGCCGGGGCGTCGTCATGGAAAATCAGGCAGCAGACCGGTCATGCCAGCGACGCCATGCTCAGTCGCTACATTCGTGATGGCGAGCTGTTCACGGACAACGCTGTCGCCGCTTTGTTGTGAGGGCATCAACTGCACCTAACGGGGTTGATGAACGCCCCTTCTGTGGAAGTTGAGCGGCGCTATCCATCGACAACGGCGTCTGGCTGCCCCGCCTGGAGAGCGTTCATATATGCGAGACAAAGGTCACGGGAGCGGTACGCACCCCACCTGTTGATCTCTTCGCGCTCGACGATGGGGAACGTGGAGTACACATATCGCATGTCGTCGCGATCTGTGATGCCGTAAAGGTGGAAATAGAGCGCATCAAGCTTCGCACGCAGATGAAGGCGACGGTCCTCGTTCCATATGAATGGCGGCTTCACGGTCCCGTCTTCCTCGACATAACTGCGTATTTCACCGCATCGTGAGCAGAGATTTCGCGGGATCGTGAGCAACGATTTCAGATGATCGTGAGCACCTTTTCGAGGGTGCGGGCTGCTTCGGACGACAACTCAACCGGTCTA
>NZ_JAZHLK010000083.1:0-7207 GCF_036549515.1 Aurantimonas sp. E1-2-R+4
ACCACACAACATGCGCAAGAGCCGGAAAAGTGGAGAGTTCCCAATGAAGGACGAGGAACTCCGCGATGCAAAAGAGACGATTTACGAAAGAATTTGAAGCCGAGGCCGTTCGGCTGGTGCAGAGCAGTGGGCGCACGCAGCGCGAGGTCGCCGACGATCTTGGGATCGGGCTGTCAACACTGGTGCGCTGGATAGGTCGCAGCCGGGACCGGTTGATCGATGAGCCGCCGAAGGCTGGGACCATTTGCGCACGGCGAACCCGATCGAGAGCGTCTTCGCTACCGTCCGGCATTGCACCGTACGGACCAAGGGTGCCCTCTCGCACAAGTCCGCCCGGTTGATGGTCTTCAAGCTCGTCATCGCGGCAGCCAGAACCTGGCGAAGGCTGAAGGGCGAAAACCGCTTGCCGATGGTCATCGCAGGCGTCACATTCACAGACGGCGTCGCGGTCATCCCCGACGCCANCTGGCGAAGGCTGAAGGGCGAAAACCGCTTGCCGATGGTCATCGCAGGCGTCACATTCACAGACGGCGTCGCGGTCATCCCCGACGCCAATCAACGCGCCGCCTGATCGCCCGCGTCACCCAAATCCAACCATAGCTCTGCCTGTTTACCGACCCGGAAGCCGTCCAGGCCAATCGTTGCCTCTTCCTGGGACGATGGCGGAGCCCGCTTTCAGCCGCGTCTCCGCCCCGCGTTGTCGCCGATCGTGCGCGATGCGCGCTGCCGCGGCCGAGCCCGTGATCGATACGGTCGCTATGGCCTCGGCGGATGCGAGACCTGTGTTAGCAAGGCGTTCTTCAGGAACGACACGCTGACCTCGCGCTCGCGGCCGAGGATGTCCTTCGCGTTCGAGAAGTCGACTGACTCCCCGACCGTCTTCAGCGACTCGCTGTCGCCAACATATCGATCCATGAGCCCGAGCCTGGTCAGGAGATCGACGATCCTGTTCGAGTGGATCCCGGGACTGACCGCGACGAACGGCCTGTTCATCAGGATCGAGAAGCACACGCCATGGAACGAGTCCGTGACAACGAACCGGGCCTTGGACAGAAGCGTCAGAAACTCCAGTGGGCCGCCGTCGTTCACGACAGCCGACGATTCGACGCGAAAGAACGGATCCGGCTCGAAGGAAACGACGCTGGAGCGAAGCGAGCGGGCGAAATGAGAGACCGCAGGGGCGATGAGTTTGGATTTGGGAACAGAGTAGACGAAAATGTACGGGTCGCGGAACCTCGTCTCGGCGGCATTCCCGGATGACGCGAGTAGGTCCTCCCAACCGGCGCGGTCGATCAGGAGCGTCGGGTCGAGGGTGTGATGGACCATCCGGTGCACGAGCGGCTGAACGATCTCGACCGCGTCGGCCTCTCGAACGGAAAGCGCGCTGAAACCGCACAGCAGCTCCCGCACCTTCTCCTGTTCGACCGAATTGAACTTGTAGTGCCCAACGCTCGCCGCATAGGCGATCTTTCGGGCGCGGTCGGCGAAGTCGAGGAAGTAGACCGGGTCCAGAGCGCCGTCGGCCGACACGCAACTCGGATTCCAGATCTGGTCGCTGCCGCAGATATAGGCGTCCCGACCGTCGTCCCCGCGCTGCGTCAACTCCTCCGAGGTCATAGGAGGGGACAGCTTTAATACTTCGGCCTGGAAGTCGCGGAAACGCTGCAGGGCGCGCCGACGCGACCGCAGGCGCAAGAGATCCTTGCCCGTGCCCATGAGCTGGCGAAGGTTGCGTGCCGAGCGGACGAGCTGCATCTCCCGGCTGACATGTGGGTTGTGATAGTTAATCACGTCGATGTCGGCGAAGTGACCGATGGTCATCTTCAGGGCGAACGCCTGCAGGGCTGCACCGTAGTTGGGAACGTCCTGCAGGGTGACGATCCCCACCCTAAGCCGCTTGGTCATCGCGCACTCCTCGCTTCGGGCTCGATAAAGGTGGTGTATTCTTCCGTCGGCGTGCGAGGGGAACAGCAGACGTTGATGGAGTCGTTAGCGTATCCGACCGCCAACATCATGATGATGTTGTGCTCCGGTCTGATCGGAATGGCCTTGCGGATCGCACGATCGTCCGCGGGCAGCTTGCTCCAGTTGAGACAGCAGGTCTGCAGGCCCAGCGAATGGAGGGCCAGGCCGAGCGCCATGGAGTACATCCCGCCTTCGATGAAGTGCTGGTTTCGCTCGTTGGCGTTGTCGAAGGCCCGCTGGTCGGTGGCGAGGATAACCAGATAGGGGACTTCGTGACCGAAGCCGCGATTGCCAGCCTGGAAGCTCAACGCCTTGTCGATCAACGAACGCTCGTCGATGTGATAGGTAAACCAGCTCTGCCTGTTGCAGGCGCGCGGCGTGTTGGCGGCGAGCTCGGCGGCCCTCATAACGGTCTCGCGTTCGACGACCCTGGGGCTAAAGTCCCGTACGGAACGCCGGGAGCCGAAAAAGCGCTCCGGGTCATCGAGGCGCCCTTCGCGCAGCCGCGCAGCCGTCATCGTCTCCGCGCCGCCGCGCCCCTCGGCGGCATAGGGGGCCAGAACGCGACGTGCCCGATTGGCCTTTTGCGCCGGCCCCTGTTCGGTTTCGAGGAACTTGAGGATGACCTCGCAGCCAATGCGCTCGTGAAGGGTCTTGGCACTTCCATAGTGCTGGATATGTTCGACAAAACGGTCGACCGCAGCCCAGCCCGAGCCCTTGCGGCGCGTGCGGAAGGCCAGTCCCTTCTCGACGCTGTGATAGATCTTCGCTGCCACATAATCGCGGCGTCGAAGATCGTTTCTTTGCGTGTAGGTCCAGCCGCCGTATCTGCAAGCGCGGTAGGCGTCGTAAACGTATCCGCTGAGAATCAGCAGGAAGTCGCGACCGGGCCGCAGCGCCTGTTTCAAAGTGTCGATCATCGTTGATTAGCGACCCAAAACGCGCAGATGAGATTGAACATCGAACCAGCCTCTCAATGCATCGGATCCAAAGACGTGTTGACGAGCGCCGTAGAGAAACAGGATCAGGAGAACGGCGTCGCTGGCGACCGCCGCCAGTGCTGCCCCCGGGAACCCGAACCACGCTATGAACAGCACTGTCAAGCCGACGCTCGCAAGGGCTGTTATCGCCATGTAGCCGATCTTGCGCCGAACGTTCTGCGCTGTCAGGAGCGTTGCGCCGACGCTGGAGGCGACATACCGAAGCGGTACGGCGAAGGTCAGGATGGCGAGGATCGAGGCGGCGGGCGCGTATTCCTCACCATAGGCCAGCCGCACGAGCAGGGGACCTGCCAGCAGGAGCCCCAGGAGCGTGGCCCCGCCAATCAGCAGCATAACGAAATTGCCGAAGCGATATGACAGGAGCAGCATCTCCCGGTTATCGGCATACCACCGGTGGTATTTTGGCAGGAGGTACCTCTGAAATATCGCCGCGGGCAAGACGTAGGTGGCGGAGACGATCGTGAATGCCGCGACATAATAGGCCGACGACACCTCTCCTAGGAAATAGAAGACGAATAATATTCCGCCTTGGAAGTAGATGAAATTCATGAAGGGGAGGAGAGCGAATGCCCAGGATTCAGAGAAGACCGAGCGAACGTCCGACGATACGAGCGTCGGGCGCGTATTCGTTCTGTAGAAGTTCCACATGGGGCGGCCTGCCGCCAGCAGGATGCTTGCGGCCGTCAGCGAGATCAGGACGCTCGCCGATCCGGTCTCGAGCCCACAGGCGCTCAGGGCCGCCAGAGCAAGGACTGCGAACCTAGTGATGTTGATGAGAGACTGCCATATGGAAACGCGTATGTAACGTTGCTGTATCTGGCAGATCGAGATCAACAAGTCGACGGCAACCATCGCCCAGAGAACCGGAATGAGGACGAAATAAATTATTCGCGCGTTCTCATCGTGCGGGGCGAGGATCGCCCATGACGCCGCCAAGCCCGTCGCAAGTATGGTTCCGATCGCGGACAGTTTGAACGATGGCTTGAGGTAGGCGGATGCCTCGGCTCCGAGTGCGCCGAACGTGCGCAGCCAGTATCCAGCCACCCCCATGCCAGCCATCGGGGCGAGGACAGTGTACACGAGCAGCACCGCGTTGACCCTCCCGTAATCGGCCGGAGAGAGCGTACGGGCGAGCACGATCTGCGTTCCGAAGGCGAAGGCCGCACCGGCGAGAGCGCTGACCCACAGATACGCGACCTCGGCCAGAGATCGACGGCGGTTCAGCTTCAGCATCTCAGTGTCCGTTCCAAAAATAAGTGAGTGATTTCAGCGGGTTGTGATTCAGTTGAATTGCTGAGATTCGACGGAGATCACGATGCCCTGGACCGAAACCACCCGCCCGCACTATGAACGGCGCTGTCCGCGCTATGCAAGCGATCTGACGGATGCGGAATGGGCGCTGATTGCGCCGTTGATGCCAGAGGTGGCTCGGTTTGTCTGAACAGGCTCGCGGCTTTGATAAGTGGATTGGCTGCCGGGTGTGATTCGGCATGCAAAATTGGGTCGTGTCCCACGGAGGACTTGCCCCGTCGTTGACAGCGGTCGGACTGCCGCGTTCAGCCGCCGGTTCTCGTCCGCCTCGAACCTTTGATAGCGGATAGGAGCTTTCTTGCAACCTCGGGCCACGCGTAGTGGTCAGCCACATAGTTCTGCAGTGCGCGGCCCTGCGAGGAAAGCGTGGCGCGTTGATCGAGCATCGTCGCCAGGCCGCCGGCAAGACCTTCCACCGTGGCCGGGACGACCATGCCTCCACCCACCGCATCCACCTCGTCGAAGCCACAGCGGTCGGTCAAGAGAACCGGAGTGCCGAGAATGCCCGCTTCCAAAGCCACGAGGGACATGGCCTCAGACCGCGAGGGAACCGCGAGGAACAGGGCGCTGCTATAGGCCGCACTCCTTCCACCTTCATCGAGATGACCTGTGAATACGACGCGGTCTTCCAGCCCGTGGCGCGCTGCGGCCGCCTCCAGCGCCAGTCTCATACCGAAGTCTGGCCCCCCAAAGACCAATGATACGTCCGGATTGCGGGTGGCGACGCGCGCGAACGCCTCAAGGAGAAGGTCCGGACCCTTCACCTCTGCCAGCCTGCCCACGAAGAGGACATAGGGCTGCTGCACCGGAGCCCCGTGCCGATACTCGACGGCCGTTGCGGGTCCCTCCACCCCGTTCGACACGACCTCGATCATCTCCGGCGAAAGTCCAAGACGGCCGATGATCTGCTCCTTCTCCAGCGGCGTCACGGCGATGATGCGGCTTGCATGGCAGATCATCCGGCGACCGAAGACACGATGGAAAACCCGCTTGTGCAGCGTCCTGGGACCCTCCAGGCCGACGAACTCTCCCGCTGCGCTGAGCACATACGGTGTCCCAATATTAGACGCCAAGAAGGCCGTCGCGACGGACAGGATGTTCCAATAGCCGAGAATATGGACGACGTCCGCCTGGCGGACCTCTGCGGCCAGTTTGACGGGGGAGATCTGTGGGACGACAAACCGCAACTTCCAGAAGCCGGTGGCAAAGGTTGCGATCCCTTCCGTATTCAGCCGGCGCGCGTACTCTCCACCCTGGATTGTCGCGACCGTGCAGTCGTTGCCCAAGCGGCTGAGATGGCGCGCAAGATTGTACGTCCGTGCAGCGGTCCCTCCACCTTGTTCCGGGTCTAGCGAGATCGTCGTCAGAAGGATCTTCATACGTCTGGATTTTGGCTTCCGGCTGCAAGTTGACGAGCATAGGCCTTCAGCTCTTCGCCAAACGGATGCGGACTGAAGCCAAGGTTGTGGGCCTTCTTGGCAGAGAAGCGCCTTGACGCGCTAACGGGAGATAGCCCGCGCGCGCGCAGCGCGACTCGAAGGGCAGATCGCGGCAGCGATGGAACGCCTGCCGGCGAGCGGCGTCCGAACGCCTCCGCGAAGCGGTCCTGCACGAACGCGAAATTATTGTCCGGATCGGCGTCGTCCGTTACGAGCACGGTTTGCAGGCCAGCTGCTCCCGGCTCGAGGGAGAAGTGAACCAGCGCGTCGCACACGGAGTTAACGCTCACTAGGTGCATGCGCCTATCACCGTAGAGGAAACGGCGCAAAGCTAGCTTCCAGAACGGCGCCCGCTGCATTTCGTTCGTCAGATTGAGGAGGTTCCGTCCGCCAGGGCCGAAGACGGCTCCAAGCCGCAGAACAACTGTCTCCGCGAAGACCGATGACAGAACTCTTTCCGCCGCCAGGTGCTCGGCTTCGTAGGACGATCGCGGTGAGGTGGGCGTCTCCTCGTCGACGAATTCGGCCTCGCCTGCCGCGTAGACGTCGATGCTGCTCGCGTGGACGCAGCGGCGGATGCCGCTGGTCCTGAGGCTCACCTGAAGGCGGTTCAGCAGGTCAGGATACCAGCCGCCGCCGTCCGGTCGAAGAAGGTTGACGAGGACGTCGTGACCCTTGAGGGCTGCGGCGAAGTCGTTCGAATCATCGAGAGCGACTTCAACCGCCGATACCCTCGCTCCATCCAGCCATGCCGGCCGCGACCGGTGAACGATATAACTCGGCGGAGGATTAGAGATGTCCCGTAACCGAGCCGCCAAGATCTTGCCGACGAAACCGGTACCGCCCAGCACGACCAGCTTGGTGGAACGTCTACGTTCCTCCTCCGCTCCGCCCTTCCAGGGCGGGTGCGGAATGGGGCCGTGTACGGATGTCATGCGCTCCCCTCCTTCGCCGATATGCTTGGTCCCGTCAGGAGCAGGGTAAACATGCAATCTAGCATTCCAATTCTCCTCGGCCTATGGGATGTGCTCGCCTGGGGTATTGCCACAGACAGATGAGCAGGCTCAGATCTCAAAATCGGAGAGTCTCGAGATTCCGGTCTTCGCCCCCGAAGAACTTGCCGAACCGACCCCCCGTGCCTGCAGGATGGCCCTTCAAATATCCTAAGGCTGTAAAAGAGCCAACCCAAAATCCTCATCTCGGCAGAGGCATCAGAGTTGGCTGGTGTTTCGCCGTACGCGGCACGAGGAGGTTTCTTCTTCGCCGCCATTCTTTATGGGTCGCCTCCACAGCGACAATCAAGGGCTCTTCCGCACTTTTGGTGCAGTTGCCGCCGACATCTCATCGGGCTCGATCGGAGGTTTTTCCTTTTCGCCTACGCAGCAGTCTGGACTTGCCCCGCATTCGTGGCTCTTGCGCATGTTGTGTGGTCTTGAGGCGTCGCGACTCTTTCTAACACCGCAGATGATGCGGTGGAGGAAGCATGCCTCA
>NZ_JAZHLK010000084.1:0-7205 GCF_036549515.1 Aurantimonas sp. E1-2-R+4
CGCTCGGCCTCGGCCTCCTCGCGCCGCGTCACCGCCTCGGCCTCGACCCGCTGCTTTTCCAACGCCGCCTGCTTGAACGCCAACACCGCATTCGCCATCCGGCCAATCTCGTCGCCACGCTCCACATGTGGGACCTCGACGGTATTATCGCCTTCGGCCAGCGTCGTCATAACACCGGTAACGGTGCTGATAGGCCCAGTCACGCTGCGTTTGAGGAAGAAGGCAACCACGCCAACGACCATGCCGGCGATGACGATGCCGAAGAGCGCACCCTTCCACATTTCGGCTTGAACCAAGACGCCCAGGCGCGAGAGGTCCCACGCCATGGCCACTGTGCCGATGTGTTCGCCACCTGGAGCAATTGGCGCGACGATCAAAAGATGTTGGCCTGACCAGCTCGTGCTGATCTCGCCGGCGTCGACCTTGGGGGCCGCGGCGGCGACGGTCGCCGACAGATCGCCGGCACTGTTCAGCGCGTCGTCGGAAAATTGGGTTACGGGCGCCCCTTCCTTGTTCAGGACCAGGACGTCGGACAGTTCGTTGCCGTCTTGCGCCGCCAGATCGGCATAGACCTTGTCGACGACCTCAGCCTTGCCCCATTTCACACCGCCCGCCATCTGATCGGCCATCAGCTGCACGATGGTGACCGTGCTGCCTTCGGCTTCCTGATAGATCGTGCTCTTGAGGTTCTGCACCTGGATGGCGACAAGTGCCGCGATCCCGAGCAGAACCGGCACGGCTGTCGCCAGTGCCGCCTTGAGCCCGATGGAGAGCGTGCGACCGGATGGATGCGATGTGGAATTTGACATGGCTGAGGCTTCCTTACCCGATAGGGCTTACAATCAGAGCATCTCGAGATTGATGCCGGCAGTCGCGGCACCGATCGGCTCGCCGGTCTCAGGATCGGTGATCGTGAAGCTGGCCTGCGACTGCAGCTGCTGGGTCGATTCGTCCTGCTCGATCTCGTCGACGAAGACCGCGTCGGCGCCAGCACTGAAGGTCTTCTGCCATTTGGCTTCGTCGCCCTGCCAGTAATCCGACGTCGGGTCGCTCTGCCCGACATTCAGGCCCTTCGCGTCCATGACGAAGAGTTCGGTCAGCGCGCCCTGCTGGTCGTCCTTGACCTTCTTCAGGTAGGTCGACAGTTCGGAAGCAAGGGTTGCGTCGACCAGTGCCCCGCCGCCGGCGTCGACCTCGCCGCGCCACTGCTTGTCCAGCGCGTCGATATCGGCTTGCGCCATCGCCGCGTTCTTTTCGTTCTGCGCCTTGATGGCCGCGATGACGACCGGATCGTTCAGGGCCGCCTTCAGTTTCGCTTCCACCAATTCCTTGATCGGCGCCTCGTGCTGATCGGCAAGCGCGGGTGTCACCAGGCTTGCACCGAAGAGCAGGGCGCCGGCGGCGGCGGTCATCATCATGTTCTTGAGCATTGTTTCCCCTTGATTGTTTTATGTGAAGCATTGCGATCCGGACGTGGCCGAACCGCGAATGGATTGGATGCGCTAGTTTCGGCCGACCCCTTCGCGGCACAAAGCCGACGTCGCTTCCCCGATGACGGGTCACGATTACCGGCGCTTTGCTCCCCCTCGAGCGCCCGACCGAGGCAAACCTTCTGGTAGAAACATGAAGAAATCGTTTTAACTGTCGATGCTTACGCGGACCCTATGTAAGACGGACGGATTTCGTCAGTAATGTGTACCTTCAAGCTCGGCCAGTCGGCTTCGCGGCGCATACTCGACGTCACGTCAGAAACGCATGATCCGGGCCGTTTCGGGGGTTATCTCGCACGCACTACCCGGCGCTCTTTGGCTGGCCAGGACGGTTTGCAGTGGGCAGGAAGCCTTTTGCCTACAGACAAAAACCGCTAGAGCGGGCGGAACGCACCCCCAGAACGAAGGCAGTCCATGACCATCCGCGTCCACAAAGGCGATCTTCCCGACATTTCCCGCTATACCGGCCCCGTCGCCATCGACACCGAAACGCTCGGCCTCGACACGCGCCGCGACCGGCTTTGCGTCGTCCAGCTGTCGCCCGGCGACGGCACGGCGGACATCGTGCAGATCGCCAAGGGCCAGCGCGAGGCGCCAAACCTGACGACGCTGCTCAAGGACGCGTCGAAGACCAAGATCTTCCACTATGCCCGCTTCGACATCGCCGCGCTCTATCACGCCTTCGGGGTGATGACCGACGGCATCTTCTGCACCAAGATCGCCTCGCGGCTGACGCGGACCTATACCGACCGGCACGGGCTGAAGGATCTGGCGCGCGAGATGGCCGGCACCGACCTGTCCAAGCAGCAGCAATCCTCCGACTGGGCCGCCGAGACCTTGTCGCCGGCGCAGATCGAATATGCCGCCTCGGACGTTCTGTATCTCCACGACATCATGGGCGGCCTCTATAAGCGGCTCGAGCGCGAGGACCGGATGGATCTGGCCAAGGCCTGCTTTGCCTTCCTG
Source organism: Aurantimonas sp. E1-2-R+4 (assembly GCF_036549515.1). Lineage (NCBI taxonomy): Bacteria > Pseudomonadati > Pseudomonadota > Alphaproteobacteria > Hyphomicrobiales > Aurantimonadaceae > Aurantimonas > Aurantimonas sp. E1-2-R+4. Next base: position 2,457 of record NZ_JAZHLK010000084.1, read on the forward strand.
CCGACCCGAGCGAAGCTCGACCTCGCTGGCTGGGACGACGAGGACATTTTCTCACACTCGGCCTGAAGGCTGTAGGCCTGGCGGACGAGCCAAGGTCGCGCGGAGCTGATTTTGCCATTACGGCGACGAAAAATGTCGCAATGCGGACTGGAACGAGGCGCTTGTGCATCGCACATGCGGCGCATCACCCACGCGCTCGCATGAAAGGCGCCAACCATGATCCGCAGCGAAGTTTTCCAGACCCTCGCCGTTACCGGCATGATCACCCTCGCCCTGGCGGCGACCGTCGTTTTGCTGTCGGTCATCGGCTGAAATTCGAACGGCAGCCGGCCAATAGCCGGCGCCGACTGCATCCATTCAAGGCGCGGCAAGCTTGGGCTTGCGGCGCCTTGATCATTTCCCCGGCAACTCTTCTCAGCCCGCCATAGCCCCGGCCTTGGGCCGTGCCGGCTCGCGCGGCGCGCGGCGGCGCTGGCCCCAGACGATCAGACCCAACAGCGCCAGGGCGGGCAGGAACATCCAATATTTCGTCGGCTGCTCGGTCGGCGTTCTGACCAGCGTGATCTGCTGATCCCAATCGAGGCCGACGGCTTCGGCCGGCGAGCCAAACGCGACATTGTCGATCATCGTCTTGCCGTCGGTTTCGACAAGCTCGAGCCCGGCGTTGGCCAGTCTTTCCTCGCCGCTCGCCCCATCCGGCAAAGGCAGGTCGACCGTGCGCTCGGAAGGGGCGCCGAAAGCATCAAGATAGGCAATTCGCAGGCGCAGCGGTTGTCCCTGCGGCGTATTGCCGGCCGCCGCCGCCAATTCGCTCGCCGGTCTGTCGTTGTAGGGCGGCACCGCCATGTCCATCCAGAAGCCCGGCCGGAACAGGGTGAACGCGATCAAAAGCAACGCGACGCCTTCCCAGATGCGGTTCTTAGTGAGGAACCAGCCCTGCGTCGCCGCGGCGAACAGAAGCATCGCAATCGTCGCGACGATGAAGATGAAAATGCCGTGGAAAACGTCGACATTGATCAGCAACAGATCGGTGTTGAAGATGAACAGGAACGGCAGCGCCGCCGTGCGCAGGGAATAGAAAAAGGCGATCGCGCCGGTCTTGATCGGATCACCGCCGGAAACCGCCGCCGCCGCGAAGGAGGCCAGCCCGACCGGCGGTGTNGCCGTGCGCAGGGAATAGAAAAAGGCGATCGCGCCGGTCTTGATCGGATCACCGCCGGAAACCGCCGCCGCCGCGAAGGAGGCCAGCCCGACCGGCGGTGTCACGTCGGCCATGATGCCGAAGTAGAACACGAAGAGATGCACCGCGATCAGCGGCACGATCAATCCGTTGGCCTCGCCGAGGGTGACGATCACCGGGGCAAGCAGCGCCGAGACGACGATATAGTTCGCCGTGGTCGGCAGCCCCATGCCGAGAATCAGCGACAGGATCGCCGTCAGGAACAGGATGGCGAGAAGGTTGCCGCCCGACAGCACCTCGACCACTTCCGCCAGCGCCGAACCCACGCCGGTCTGCGACACGGCGCCGACGATGACGCCGGCGGTCGCCGTCGCGATGCCGATGCCGATCATGTTGCGAGCGCCGGTGATCAGCCCGTCGACCAGATCGATCAGGCCGCGGCCCGCCTCGAGGCCATAATTGCCGGTGCCCCGGAAGAAGGCCGTGATCGGATGCTGGGTCACCAGGATGAAGATCATGAACGTCGCGGCCCAGAACGCCGAAAGCCCCGGCGAGAGGCGGTCGACCATCAGCGCCCAGACAAGAACCACGACCGGCAGGATGAAATGCAGGCCGGATTTGACCGTCGGGCCGGGCAGCGGCAGTTCGGTGATCGGCTTGTCCGGGTCGTCGATTTGCGGCGCCGGATATTTCGCGCCGTACCATAAAAGGCCGACATAGACGGCGATCAGCAGCGCGAAGACGATCCAGCCGGCATTCTCGCCGAAGGCCGGGCGGATCCAGCCGATGCCGTAATAGACGGCGAGGGAAATGGCGCACAGCACCAGGATGCCGAACACGACGCCGACCAGCCATTGCAGCCAGGGCTTGGGCACATAGGCGCGCGGCAGGCCCTCCATGCCGGCCTTCAACGCTTCCAGATGAACGATATAGACCAGCGCGATGTAAGAGATGACCGCCGGCAGAAAGGCGTGTTTGACCACGTCGAAATAGGGAATGCCGACGTATTCGACCATCAGGAACGCGGCAGCGCCCATGACGGGCGGCATGATCTGGCCGTTGACCGACGAGGCGGTTTCGACCGCGCCGGCTTTTTCGGCCGAGAAGCCGACCCGCTTCATCAGCGGGATGGTAAAGGTGCCGGTGGTCACGACGTTGGCGATCGAGGAGCCGGAGATCAGCCCGGTCATCGCCGAGGAAACGACGGCCGCCTTGGCCGGGCCACCGCGCATGTGGCCCATCAGCGAGAAGGCGACGTTGATGAAGTAGCTGCCGGCGCCGGCCTTATCGAGCAGCGAGCCAAACAGCACGAACAGGAAGACGAAGGAGGTGGAAACGCCCAGCGCGATACCGAAGACACCCTCGGTGGTGATCCACTGGTGGTTGATCACCTCGGAGAGCGAATTGCCCTTGTGGGCGATGATCGACGGCATGTAGGGGCCGAGGAAGGTGTAGATGAGGAACACCGAGGCCACCACCATCAGCGCCGGCCCGAGCGCCCTGCGAGTGGCTTCCAGGAGCACCATCAGTCCGACCGTGCCGACCATGAAGTCGGTCATGTTCGGCGCGCCGATGCGGCCGGAGATCGATTCATAGGCGAAATAGAGATAGGAGGCCGTCGCCGCGCCGGCGATCGCCAGCACCCATTCATGCGGCAGAACGCGCTTGTTCGGTGACGGCAGCACGACCGCGACGATCATGGCGATTGTGATCACCGGGACGTACCAGACCGGCAAGACGCCCGTTGCGCCTTCCAGAAACAGGAAGCCCAGGAGCAACGGCACGCCGATGCCGAGGGCGAGCTGGAAGATCGACCGCGATGCCGGGAAGGCCAGAAAGGCCAGGAACAGCGCGAAGGAGAGATGGATCGACCGGGTTTCGGTATTGTTGAAGACGCCGACGCCGACCATGAAGGGCAGCGGCGAGGCGATCCACAGCTGGAACAGCGACCAGACGAGCGCCGTACCCGAGATCAGGTATGCGACAGGCCTTGCCGGACTGCGGCCGCCGGTGTCGGACGAGGCGACGAGGTCATGCAGCGATTCCTGGCGCGATGTCGCCGCTTCGACATCGACGCTGTCGATCTCGCGCCGGCGCTCGTCATCGAGGCTCTCGGAATGACGCGGAGTTTTGGTCATTGCAGGAGCTCGCTTTGCCTGAAGAGGGTCCGGTCGGTACGACGCCCGCGCCGACCCGGTCAGGACCGAAGACAATCGGAGGGCGGTCGCGGGATGGTGAAGCGGCGGGACCGATGCGGGCCCCGCCGCCGATATAAGGGCTTACAGAAGCCCGGCTTCCTTGAAGTAGCGCTCGGCGCCCGGATGCAGCGGCGCCGACAGACCGGCCTTGGTCATTTCCTCTTTGGTGAGGTTCTCGAAGGCCGGATGCAGCTTCTTGAAGCGGTCGAAATTGTCGAACACCGCCTTGACGACCTGGTAGACGGTCTCCTCGTCGACCTGGTCGGAGGAGACCATGGTGGCCCGCACGCCGAAGGTCTGCGTCTCGTCCGGATTGCCCTCGTAAAGACCGCCGGGGATCGTCGCCGCCGAATAATACGGGTTCTCCTCGACCAGCTTGTCGATCTCGGGGCCGGTCATCGGAATCAGCTTGGCCTCGCAGGTCGTCGTCGCCTCTTGGATCGAGCCGTTCGGGTGGCCGACCGTGTAAATGATGGCGTCGACATTGTTGTCGCACAGCGCCTGCGACTGCTCGGCCGCCTTCAGCTCGGAAGCGAGCGAGAAGTCGTCTATCGTCCAGCCCATGCGGTCCATGACGACTTCCATGGTCGCGCGCTGCCCGGAGCCCGGATTGCCGATATTGACGCGCTTGCCCTTCAGATCGTCGAAGGTCTCGATGCCGGAATCGGCCCGCGCCACCACCGTCATCGGCTCGGGATGGATCGAGAACACCGCCCGCTCGCCCTTGAACGGGTCGCCGTCCCAAGGCGCCTTCCCCTCAAGGGCGTTGTACTGCATATCGGACTGGGCGACGCCCAGCGTCTGGTCGCCGGCCTTGACCGCATTGATGTTGGCGACCGAGCCGCCGGTCGACGGCGCGGTACATTTCAGCCCATGCTCGGCCTGGCCGCGATTGACCAGCTTGCAGATCGACTGGCCGACGACGAAATAGACGCCGGTCTGGCCGCCGGTGCCAATGGTGATGAATTTTTCCTGCGCCGAGGCGGCGCCGGTGGTCATGGTCATGGCCGCGATACCCGCGGCGACCCATCCAAGTGTTTTCATGAGATTTTCCCTTTTTCGTCCACTTCAACCGCAACGTATTGATTTGGCGGGCTTCGGGCCATCGTCAATCTTTTTTATAACGCGGGATAGGGCGTAACGGGCAATTCGCGGTCGCCGCGCGGCATTGCCGCACCCGGTCGCCGCCCTTTCTTGCTGCGAGGGTACGGGTTGAACGCGGGAGATGTCGACATGAAGAGAGCGGGTGCGATCCGGACTGAGAGCGCCGGTGCAAAAATCCACCACTGAAGCGGCCGGATATCTGGCTGTTGGCCGGAGCAAAACTCCGCCAGTGATAGCCTTCGTGCCTTTGGCCGAGGGCGGGGATGA
>NZ_JAZHLK010000085.1:0-6942 GCF_036549515.1 Aurantimonas sp. E1-2-R+4
ATCGTCGCCCACTGCTGCGCAGCTTGGAACAAGCTCGTCGATCAGCCCTGGAAAATCACGTCCATCGGAATGCGAGATTGGGCGCATGGGTCTTGATCAGCGCCCGTTGGTATCAGTCGCTGATCTCCAGGTTTTTCAAGAAGCGCGGCATCACGTGGAAAAAAAGACTGCGCACGCCGCGGAGCAGCAGCGCGACGACGTCCTGGCTGCGCGCCGAGCCTGGTTCGAGGCGCAGCTCGATCTCGATCCGAGGAAGCTGGTCTTCATCGACGAAAGCGGCCTGAACACGAAGATGGCACGGCTTCGTGGCCGCTCCAAGCGTGGGGAACGCTGCCGGGCCGCCGTTCCACACGGCCATTGGAAGTCTACCACCTTCACCGCTGGTTTGCGGATCGACGGCATCGTCGCGCCGTGGCTTCTCGACGGCGCGATGGATGGCGAGGCTTTCCTTGTCTACGTTCGGAAGGTGCTGGCGCCGACACTTTCGCCCGGCGACATCGTGGTGATGGATAACCTTCCCGCGCATAAGGTCGCCGGTGTCAGAGAGGCCATCGAGGCAGCCGGAGCGGAGCTTCGATACCTTCCGCCCTATTCGCCGGATTTCAACCCGATCGAGATGGCATTCGCCAAGATCAAGGCGTTCCTCAGAAAGCTGGCAGCCCGCACGATCCCTGGCTTGTTTGATGCCGTGGCGCTGGCGCTCGACATCTTCAAGCCGGACGAATTCCGAAACCTCTTCGCCCATGCCGGATATGACCCCGATTAAGGTGAAAACGCTCTAGTGGCTCGATGTCTCCGCAACTTGGCGTGGCCGGGCAGATTGTGAATCTGCTACAGTAGGTGGTCCTTTCACGCCACGGCGGCTTGAGCAGGCAGTTTAGCCGAGGGTGGTGCGAGCCGACTCGTCGTGACAAGCTTGTTAGGTTTAATGCTTTGTGCGTGCACACATTGCTCCCGGAACATGATTTTCCACAAACTCGCGGAAGGCGGTTTCGATTGCGCGATCGCGCACTGCACCGGACTCCCCAAGCGTCAGCGAGATTGTTCCAGCGCAGCTGTGTTGCGCGTCGCGCCCCGCGGCTGGCCATTTCTCGAGATGCGTTGCTGTGACCGGATCTCCGCATGCCTTTGCGAGTTGGGTGCAAGCGAGACCGCATCCGTGGTCGAGGATTTCCTCAACGACCTCAGCCCGCGGATTAGCGTGCTTGTTCCGTCCGTTCGACACATAGACCTGCGCCGGGTTCACCAGCCTCAACAGCCCTTGCACGAACTCGGCCGGCTTTCCTGAGCCCGGCAGCCCACCATGATGCGGATAGACCAGAGCCGATGCGGTAAGCTTCGCGCCCGAGGCGACGACATCCTCGAGACCAGTCGCATCGAGGTCGCCAGAGAGCAGCACGCCGACATCCGGAGTTCGCTCCACCTTAATCACCGCCGACAGAGTGTTCGCGCTATTCGGCTTGCCGTCCGGAGAACGGCCGCCAACGCCAGACAACGCAAGCGCTTCGGAAGGCGAAACTACTGTCATGGAGATGTCGCCGACCGTCAGGGTACCCGGGACGCTAACGTTGAGACTTGGAATAGTCTGCATTGCTTTGTCGCGGCTGGCGACGCGCACCGCCGCGAGCAGGTCGCGATACGCAACCGAGTCCTTGGCGGCATCAGGATTCAGATACAAATTGCCTACGCTCACCTGACTGCTTGTCAACAAAGCGAGAATGCCGGAGAGGTGATCGGCGTCCGAGTGAGAGATCAGCGCATGTTCGATGTGCGCCACACCGAGCTGGTCGAGGGTGTCGAGAATTGCTGAACCGACCGGCGCGTCGATGACAGCGACCACTCCGGCATTCTGCACGATCGCGCAGTTGCCGTGCGCAACATCTAGGATCAGCACATCGCTCAAGACAGTTCTCGAATATCTTCGACTATCTCATTCACATTGTCGAAGTAGATTTCATCCTCGCTCGCGGCACCAATATTTACATCACCCAGGAGATAATCGCCTTTCTTAACAGCATGGCGAACCGCATCGGCAATCTGCCGCTTCGGGAGGACGAATGCGTGGTCGCGATTCCAAGACGGCACAACGATTTCGATGTCGCTCATTCGGACGCCTTCGACGCGCAAAAGGACCCGATGGGGCTTCCGGCTAGTAACCGGCTGATCGGCGATTTCGAGTCGGACGATCTCGCGTAACCGTGAGACCTCCTCAAAACTGAACCCGTCGCGGCCCTTGATCACGGGCACTCGCGGACGCGCCGCGCGTAATTCAATGAGATCGGGTTCCTGAAATGTCGTGAGCAGCATCGCGGGTCGCTTGAGTTCTATCAGTCGTTCGACGACCTGAAGGCCGGTGAAGGTCGCGTACTGCTTGGCAGTCAGGCGATGATCGCAGATCACGAAACCGGGGTCGGCCTTGTCTACCTCAGCGACAAGCCGGTCAATGTCGCCGCCAAATGGTCCCATGATTGCGATCGGCTCGAAATGCTGTTCGTCCAGCAAATCGATGATCGTGTCGCGCCCATCCGGCTCGTCATCGATTACGGCTACACGGTCATTGAGCGCCAGCATCACATTATCCCAGCAAGACGCGCATTGGTGGTAGCTTGACGGTGAACAGCGCGCCGCCGAATTGCGTAAGTGGGTCGACGTCGATCTTCCCGCCCATATCCGACACAGAATCCTGCACGATCGTCAAACCAAATCCCGTTCCCTCAGCTGAGCTGGTAACTCCGGGCAGAAAGATCTCGGAGACATCTAGATCTTTGATACCGCCGGCGTTGTCCTCGACCATGATCAGGACGTCGCCGTCATAAGCGGTCGTGACGTTCATCACGCGATCAGTGGCGTCCGAGCCACGCCGTTGGAAAGCGTTGATCGAATTTGTGATCAGGTTAAGAAGAATGCCCTCGATCAACGCTTCGCTGCCGTTGACGGCGACCTTGCCGGCGCCGAGGTCGACCTTGGGCACAACGTTGAAGTGTTCGAGAATTGGCTCGAGCAATCCCATAAGATTGTTGACGCAGTCGTTGACGTCGATGCGCCCAGAACGCCGTTTTCCTTTCGCCAACAGCTTGAGCGGGATCGACACGAAAGAGTTCAGCTTAGCACTCGATCGCTCAATTCGGCCCACGCGCCGCTCTGCGTCATTGCGTCGCTCCTTAGGGATCATTTTCAGGAGAGAGGCGAGATTCGTGTCGAGTAATTCCAGCGGCCGCCCGATCTCGTGAGCGAACACCGCCGACGTCATGCCCGCCGTTGCGAGCGATCGGTATAGCTGCAACTCCTCACGTAGTACCTTCGTCTCGCGCTCGTTCGCCTTGAATACGCGCGCGATCGCAACATCGACTTCCTTACGCTGGGTGACTGGAACGGCCTTGGCCAAAACTGCGTCCAGCGATGCGTTGGCCTTCTCGGCGCGCTTGCTTACGTCGGCGCGTTCCGCGCGGCGTTTGACTTCGCGCTCGCTGACTCTTACCTTTGCCGCCCAATCGAGGGCATCGATACAGAATTGACGCAATTGCTGGAAAGCAGCGTTTTCCAAGTATCCGACGCGATCCGTTTTCTGAACGAGCGCGCCGGACACATTGGAGACTGAGACGCGTCCAATCGCGCTGTTGGTGCCGGGGCGCAGCTCGGGGCTGCGCACTCGCAAAAGGTTCATATCAAGCCAGTCGTTCCCCGGGCCGCCATAGGGCGGCACACGAAGGCCATCTTGGTAAATATGTACGCCGCCGATATGCTTTAGCCACGCACGGACCTCGGGAAGCGTCGAGCTTTTGTTCGAGAAGCGCGAGGGCTCAAGAACGAAGTGCCACAGGTCGAAACGTAATGGCGGGGCCACATACCTTCGCGAACTGGGCGCCGAGTATAGAATGGCGCCTTTCCAATCGAGGAGCGAGAAGATGGCCTCTCCATTTGCGTGCAGTTCGCCGACGATCCTAAAATCGGCATCCTTGAAATATGAGGCCTCGACTTTCGACTGGAGATCCGTGAACTCGGGTGCGTACAGTTCGGTAGTAAAACCCGGATCGCCAACAATGGATGCACTGTCATCTGAATCGCGAAATGGATCGGACAGCAGTAACAGGTTCCGCGCCAACTTATTGGCGATGCCGAAGCCGAACGCCGATCTCAGGCGCTGGATGCGGATCTCGGTACCGGAAGGTTTATCTGAGACGGCGATCTTGATCGGGATTTCTACGTCCTCGACCGCCTCCGCAATGTCGAACGCATCCCAATCGAGTTCAAGCCGCAGTTCAACCCCGGGCTGCTCGCGCGGCCGGGTGATGACGTTAACACGATGCCCCAGACGAAGCGCAGACAAGCGCCCAAGGCCTTTGTCGCCAACTGGGACGCGTTCAAAGTGGCGGGTGAGCGACGCAGCATCCTTGCGCGATCGTCCGACGATCAAGAAGCCTTGCTTTAGGTCGGCTTCGGTCATCCCGACTCCGTCGTCCGCCACGCTGATGTCACCTCCGGCATCGCCGGTCCGAATTAATTCGACGCGGCACTGCGTGGCATCAGCATCATAGGCGTTCTTGACCAGCTCGATGACGCCTTGGTCCGCATCCGGCACCAGTTCCTCGCCGAGCCGTGAGAGGATCGAAGGGGAAAAGCGCAGTCGCTCACTCATCGGATGCTATCCAGCGCAAACGTTTAATCGCACCTGTCGTCAGATGCCGACATCGCATCAGCTCGTTCAACTGAGTGTTGGTCTCCGGGGACCGAAGCACGGCGACAAGCGCTTCGCACGCAGCCACGCCATTTTCGCGCGGCATCGCGACGAGCAGATGATTCTCGACTGCGACGGCATCATCACCGACGATTACGGTCGCCACGGCACGAAACTTGTCGCTGGGGCTCGAAGTGCGCCGGATCGCAACGAACGGAGGCGTAAAGACCTTGCCGGAATAGGCCAGACGGACTGACGGCATAAACGCCGCATGCCAGGCTGGCGTAGTCTTAGCGCAGATATAAGCTCGGGGAGGGCCGCTCACCGGATCGCGGTGGGGCACGACAGAGCCAACTCGGACTTCGTAGAGGTCGGCTACCGTCGTGCCGACATGTGGCTTGGTTACCTTCCATAGCGGGCTGGGAGTTTCCGAGCGAGAGAGCAGGGTTGAGAAGACGTCGACATCGGTCCATGAATCGAATCGGCCATGGACCTCGAACGATCCCGAGTAGCCGAGCTTCGATAGGCGAGTGCGGAATCGATTGTAGCGCGATCCGCATCGGAGCACCTCAGGAAGTACGGCGGCAATCGGCACGTCCGGTCGTACCGATGCGATGAGATAATCAAGGAAGATCGCGGCGGCGTTGATCTCGCCTGATGCCCAATCGAGCCTCTCAGGCCACGTTGTCTTGCCGAACGGCGGGTTGAACAGAATCGCGTCGGCACGCCGTAGCAGGTTACGACTTTCCGGCGCCGTCATGTCCTGTGCGACGATTTGTGGGAAGGCTTCCAGAGGATCGGTTTGATCCGTGAACCCACCACGCGCCCGCGCCAGCATGCACAGCCGAACCTTGCACAAATCGACTAGGTCCTCGCGAATATCAAAGCCGGCTAGCCGTTCACCCCAGAGCGCTAGTGTTGCCTCTAAATTCGCTCCGAGTGGAAGAACCGCAGCTCGCGCGAGCAGCAGGTCGCCGATTCCGCAAGTTGGATCGAGCACGAGGCAATCCGCATCGAGCATTTCGGTCAGCCGTATCGCCAACCTCCTCGACATGTCGTCGCTTGAGAAGAACGCACCAAGCTCACGTCGCGTGTCGATGTCTATTTCGCGGCGAAAGGTTGCATAGGGCACACCGTTTAGCAGTGGGTGTGAGATCGTAACGGGAGACCGATCGCCGATCTCGCCGCTGGCAGTCTTTACCGCACTGGCGATGAACTCGCCGAATTTGATCGCCGGCCCTGGCGTCCCGGCCACTTCGACGAGGCAGAAATTCGACGTTGCGATAGCGGTCATGCCTTAAGAGTCGCCCACCCGAACCTGACTTGAATCAGGTCGCTCATCGTCCGAGCAAAGGTCAGGGCTCGCGCATCTGGTACGGTGATCTGACCGATCGCCCCTTGCGCGCGATAGATTAGCTGCCGACCAGTATCTCTTCCCCCCCGCTGCAGTCCAGATCTCAAGCGCGGCCTTCAACTTGTCGGTGCGTCGGATCGTTGGGCTATTGCGTACGGCAGCGTCGTCAAACACGTTCGCGACATCAGAATGAACCTGCGAAAGCGACCGGTCTGCGGGAATGCCGTATTCGGCGATGTAGCGAACTGCCAGCTCGGTCCGCTTCTCGACAGTTTCCCGGCTTCGCCCGATGCTTTCGCACGACATGCTGATCGCTGCCGCTAACCGGGCCTGCGGCAGCTTCGCCCGCCGGCGCAAATCTTTCATTTCAACACTAATCACGTGTCCCTCACCAACCTACGATGAGGCGCGGCGCCTCTTTTTGCAACTCATATTGTGGCATCATTTCCCTGGGTTCGGAGAAGTGGGGCGGTTCCACCCTTCCGGTGTCCGGTGTCCGTCTTCGCGGCTGGGCGCCCGAAAGCTGCCTGACTGATGTCGGCCCGACCGCGACGCCGGAAATGACTTCTGCTCTGCGCGCCAAGCTCTCAGCGTTTGTCGCCACCGCTGGTCCCTCGAACGCACACTTCCTCACGGCCAATCTGGCCGTGGGAGAACGACAATGGGACATTCGCAATTTGATCCGGCAGCCAATGCCCAAAGAGCCTGCAACGCAGGCCGAACGGTTGGTGCCAGGCGAGCGCTGAAGCCGCCACACGTTTTGGGCCGTTCGGTTCTGGCTCGATCATGAAGGCAGACTGCGCGGGAATGTCCCGGTCTCTGTTGAAACTCTGAAGTGGGCGGCGTTGCCCGCCTTGAGCCGTTAGGCTCGGGGTGCCGATTCCACTGAGGAGAGCAACGCCATGAAGAAAGA
>NZ_JAZHLK010000086.1:0-2500 GCF_036549515.1 Aurantimonas sp. E1-2-R+4
TTGGACGGAGGGGAGTTTTTGAACGCAAGACGCCCCTCGGCTTTTTGGGCGCGAGGGGCGTTTTGGTTTGGTTTTTTTGTGAAGAGAAGCTTTGCGATTTGCAGACCTGGCGGCGACCGACTTTCCCGCGTCTTAAGACGAAGTATCATAGGCGCTGGGGCGTTTCACGGCCGAGTTCGGAATGGGATCGGGTGCGGCCGCCCCGCTAGAACCACCAGGTCGGCAAATCGCAAAGCGTATCGAGAAGAAGGTCTTTTGTTTTGGCCTCAGTCGCCGGCGGACCCATCCGGGTCCTTGGCTACGGGCCAAAAGGCCCGCCGCTCCGGTCGGAGCGGGGCTGTCCTCGCCATGGGCTGCCTGCGGCAGCGGGCTCGGACGGAGCCTGTGTGATTGAGGCGCTGGATTTGCAGATTTTCATGAGAGATAAGCGTGTTGGTTTGTCTCCTGCCCCGACCTTCGTTGCCGAAGGAGGCGTCGTCCGAGCGCGCGGCCATGGGCCGTTGATCGCGAGGACAGCCATCGGAGCCGTCTTGCAAATCGAGAATCGATTTGAGGCGGAGATGCCGTAGCGTCTACGACGCGGAGGCTTCCGACTGCGGTCCGGGCGTCAAGCCCGTAGCCAGGCGCACGGCAGTCAGAGGCCGACCGGCCGACGCGCCTGATGGCGCGAGAGCCGAGGGCCCGGAGGGGCCCGCTGGCGACTGAAGCTGAGAAAGAGACAATGCTCGCCTCGCGTTGCGAGGTGAACATTGACGAATGAGAATGATCAAGCCGATCGAGCGATTAGTACCGGTAAGCTTCATGCGTTGCCACACTTCCACACCCGGCCTATCAACGTGGTGGTCTACCACGGCTCTGATAGGGAGAACTCGTTTTCAGGTTAGTTTCCCGCTTAGATGCCTTCAGCGGTTATCTAGTCCGTACATAGCTACCCTGCACTGCGGCTGGCGCCACAACAGGTCCACCAGAGGTACGTCCATCCCGGTCCTCTCGTACTAGGGACAGATCCTGTCAATTCTCCTACACCCACGGCAGATAGGGACCGAACTGTCTCACGACGTTCTGAACCCAGCTCACGTACCGCTTTAATTGGCGAACAGCCAAACCCTTGGGACCTGCTCCAGCCCCAGGATGCGATGAGCCGACATCGAGGTGCCAAACAACCCCGTCGATATGGACTCTTGGGGGTCATCAGCCTGTTATCCCCGGCGTACCTTTTATCCGTTGAGCGATGGCCCTTCCACGCGGGACCACCGGATCACTATGACCGACTTTCGTCTCTGCTCGACTTGTCTGTCTCGCAGTCAGGCGGGCTTATGCCATTGCACTCGACGACCGATTTCCGACCGGTCTGAGCCCACCATCGCGCGCCTCCGTTACTCTTTAGGAGGCGACCGCCCCAGTCAAACTACCCACCATACACTGTCCCGGATCCGGATAACGGACCGCGGTTAGACATCCATGACGATAAGGGTGGTATTTCAAGGATGGCTCCACGCGAGCTGGCGCCCACGCTTCAAAGCCTACCACCTATCCTACACATGCCGACACGAATGCCAGTGTAAAGCTATAGTAAAGGTGCACGGGGTCTTTCCGTCTGACCGCAGGAACCCCGCATCTTCACGGGGAATTCAATTTCACTGAGTCTATGTTGGAGACAGCGGGGAAGTCGTTACGCCATTCGTGCAGGTCGGAACTTACCCGACAAGGAATTTCGCTACCTTAGGACCGTTATAGTTACGGCCGCCGTTTACTGGGGCTTCGATTCAGAGCTTGCACCCCTCCTCTTAACCTTCCAGCACCGGGCAGGCGTCAGACCCTATACGTCGTCTTGCGACTTCGCAGAGCCCTGTGTTTTTGATAAACAGTCGCTACCCCCTGGGTTGTGCCACCTCCACCTACTTGCGTAAATGGAGGTCACGCTTCTTCCGAAGTTACGCGTGCAATTTGCCGAGTTCCTTCAACATAGTTCTCTCAAGCGCCTTGGTATACTCTACCAGTCCACCTGTGTCGGTTTCGGGTACGGTCTATACGGTGGGGCTATTTCCTGGAACCGCTTCACCGCAGGATCAATCCAATAAGACCCTACGATACACGCGATCCGTCACTCTCCACCAGGCCCACGATTATTAACGTGGTTCCCATCGACTACGCCTTTCGGCCTCGCCTTAGGGGCCGGCTAACCCTGCTCAGATTAACTTTAAGCAGGAACCCTTGGACTTTCGGCGAGGGAGTCTCTCACTCCCTTTATCGTTACTCATGTCAGCATTCGCACTTCTGATACCTCCAGCAGCCCTCACGGGTCCGCCTTCATCAGCTTACAGAACGCTCCGCTACCGCGTATCCGATCCGAAGATCGAACACACCCACAGCTTCGGTGTATGGCTTGAGCCCCGTTACATTTTCGGCGCAAAGACCCTTAATTAGACCAGTGAGCTGTTACGCTTTCTTTAAATGATGGCTGCTTCTAAGCCAACATCCTGGTTGTTTTGGGATCCTC
>NZ_JAZHLK010000087.1:0-6699 GCF_036549515.1 Aurantimonas sp. E1-2-R+4
GATTTCGAGAACCTGTCGCGCAACGCGCTCGCATTCCTCAAACTGGCGTCTATCCGCCTAATGCTGCGAAGGCTTTGTTCAAATTGAACAACTTTCCGGACCGACTCTTATATCTTTTCGCCTTCAGCGAGTATGAGGGCACGCGCCTTGCCTCGTTTCCACGTTACGTGAACACATTCCTAGTCGCATTATGGGTGATTGGCCCGGTTTTTCTCGCGCTCGGCAGCAGTACGGGATTTCGACGGGTTTTAGCGATCGCCGTACTCGCTGTTCCTCTATACTTTAGCGCCCCATCGCTTCGCCTGATGCCGGCAACGTTCTCGCAAGTCTCGAACCCTTCATTCGCCGTGCGGGCGGAAGTCGAAGAACTTCTCAACCAGACTCCGCCGGAGGTGCGGCGAGGTGCTCATACATTCGTGATCTGGAATGGCACTGTCGGTGAACAATTTTACATGGCGATGTACGGACTGACGCCTGCACCTACCAACAGATCGGGTTTTAGCTTCGGTCAACCGCGTTTTGAAGGCGATGTCTGGTCTCAGGATATCCCTGTTGACAAATTCGAAACGCTCCTGGAGAACAGCTCGTACGTTCTGCTTGGGCGAGTTGACGAGGAATTCGTGGATCGATATTCGTCCCTGTTTGAAGAACATCCGGTGATCGGTTGGTATAGTCTGGACCGTGAATCTGAGGGCGTAATTATGAGGAAGATAGATTAACGGTTCTGTTTTTCGGGATTGTCAGATGAAGAGCCTAGTGGGGCTACCGAAAACTAAAATTATGGGTTCGACACATATGCTCGAAGCTGCGAAGATTGCCGTCGTTATTCCGGCATACGGCGTCCGCGATCACGTGCTTTCAGTAATTGAAGACATCGGCCCAGAAGTGTGCGCCATCTATGTTGTTGATGACGCTTGCCCGCAGCAAACCGGGCGCTTCGTTGAAGGGAGCGTTGTCGATCCGCGCGTCCGTGTGATCTTCAATTCGGTCAATCAGGGTGTTGGAGGGGCAACACTCGTGGGAATGGTGCAGGCCACGGCCGACGGAGCTGATATCCTTGTGAAGATTGATGGTGACGGACAGATGGACCCCAGGTTCGTGCCGAGTTTTACCGGCGCCATCGAACGCGGTGAAGCCGATTATACAAAAGGTAATCGATTTTTCGAGCTCGAAGGGCTGCGTTCAATGCCGATGGGACGGTTGATTGGAAATGCTGGCCTTTCTCTGATGACAAAGGTCTCGACGGGCTACTGGCATACATACGACCCTACGAACGGGTTTTTTGCCATTCATTCCAGCCTCATCGAATACCTTCCAGTCGAAAAGATATCGAAGAGATACTTCTTCGAATCCGATTTGCTTTTTAGATTGAGCATAGTCGGCGCTCGGATTGTCGATGTTCCTATGCATGCGCATTACGGAGACGAGACCAGCGGAATGCAGCCGCTTCGCGAGATCCCGCGTTTCTTTGCAGCACACTGCAAAAATTTTGCAAAACGAATATTTTACAATTACTTTTTGCGGAATTTTAGTATTGCATCCGTAGAGCTTGCGCTGGGGGTGCTTCTGTTTCTATTTGGGATCGTGTACGGCGCACTGAATTGGGGGACGACTGAGCCGGCAACGGCTGGCACTGTGATGCTCGCAGCGTTGCCGGTCATCGTCGGAGTTCAACTCCTCCTGGCCTTCTTGAACTACGACATCCAGTCCGTTCCGAAGCTGACGCTCTATCCTCGCCTTCTGATGTCAACAGTCCGTCCGCGTGCATTGAGGCATCATAAGGCAGGTCTTGCTGCGTCCTCCCGGAAGTGAAGGCGAGACCCTCTGGTACTCCGTTCTTCGCGCGGCGTGTGGTGAAGACTCGCCAGCTTCAAAGCGGCTCGGCGCCTATCAAACGCCCGATCCTGTCTGCATTTGCCATCATGGTCAGCGTATGAGGCTTGGCCGGCAGACTCGAGAAGTTTGCAGCATCAGCAATATAGACGCCATCCAGCCCTGCGACGCGGCCTTGCGGGTCGCATTCTCCTATGGCGGGTGTCCATTTCATCGGGAATGTGGCGGCGTAATGTAGGTCGGAGCCGGCTTCACCCGGGACGAATGAGCCGGGAACGAGTATGGCCCCGAGCTTCAAGAAGAACGTCTGCAATTGCCTTCGGAGCTGGGCTGCCGCATTTCCAAAACCAGGAGCAAACCCACCAGAGACAACGACCTTGTCACCACCGTCGAGACCGATGGCGAGGTTCGAGAGCGAGCCGGGGAAGAAGGCGTTGCCGACGGCGAAGGACGGTCCGAGCGCGCGCCATATCGCGGCGGCGAGGGGCCGTGAGAAGGGGATGTGCGGCAGGAACTCGGATGCCGGCAGGTTTATCGTCGAGAACAGGTTCCCGTGAACACTCACGCCGCGCGGATCGTGTGTGGCGAAGGACACCTGGGCAAAGCCGGTCGTCATCTCAGGCCGTGCCCTGGCGAGAGTGGGCTGCCAGACGAGAAACGCTGCCGATGGCGTGGACCACAACCTTCGAGGCGCCTTGAGGCCAAGGCTCCGCAGGACGATGGCGGATGTTGCAAGCGTCCCCGCTGCGAGGACAACGGTGCGGGCGCGGACCGTCACGGGTTCTCCGCCGCCGCGACGGTGACCACGAACGTGCCATCCGACGTCAGAGCGTTCGAGTTTATGGATGACAACATTGGAGCGCAGGGTTACCGAAGGATGATCGGCAAGACAAGCGATGTCGTCCTTCGCCGAATACAGCGAACGCCGCGAACATCCCCACAGGCACATTCCGGACAGATTGCATCCATGCCTCGAGCCACTTTCCCCCGCCAGGACCGCGTTCCGGGACGCGCCCAGCGCGACGCCGGACCGGGGATGCGCCTCGCTCCGCCGCAGGAGACGGTGTACGGCCCGATCCATCGGGAGTGCGGGCGAAGCCCATTCGTCTAAGCCAAAATGGTCTTTTAGCGCATCATCGCGACGACCGGAGAGGCCGATCCTCTTCGAAACAGTCGCCATAGAATCCCTTAAGTCTACGGACGAAAAGGGAAAATCCTCAAGATCAGCATCATCGAAGGCCGAGACGCCGCAACCCCAGGCGTTCGACAAGCCGCCCGTGGTGAGCGATCCTGCGAGCGTCGGACCATCAGCCACGATGCCGTTCTCGTTGAGAAAATCCTTAAAGACGTATGACTGCGTCGGCGTGCGAAGCTTGGGTGAAAGTTTTCGCCTGTCGTCCGACAGCATGGCCTCGGGCGAGGAAAACCAGTCGTTGGAGCGGCCGGCGCCCTGGCGGAGATCTAGATACTGACCAGGCGGGGCATCGAGGAGAGGTGGGGTACCGTCATCGGCGTCGAGGATGAGGACCTGGCGCCCGGCCTCCACCAGGGGAAACGTCACGGACGCAGCCGCCGGGCCCGATCCGACTACGACGACATCGAAAAGGGCTGCGTCTTCAGACATGGCCTCTGGCCAGCCGCTTGCGCACAATCCCTACGATGACGAATGGAACTTCGGCAGTCGTCCGCACCGCTATCATCAAAAGAGACGCGAGGTTCGTCTCACCCTGAACCCGCAGGAAACGATAAACGGTCACGGGCGCCGATTCCGCTATGGACATGGCTGCATCGAGCTGTCGTTCGAAAGCCGGATCGACTCCCATAACATCTCGAAACCAGAGCGTGGGCGGAAACAAACGCTCCAAGAGAGCGAACCCCAAGGGACTACGCGCTCGGGCGTCTGTCCTGAGAAGCCGGACGTATCGGCGCACCATGTCTCCAGGGGGAGACCGACCGACTATGTAACGGAGGATCGCCGCCGCTTCCCGGGACCGAACCCTCATGCCTTTGCTGCTCAAATCGAGGCGCTGCCGCCAATCGACTTCTGCTAGCGCAAGGTTTCTCATATCGTCGCGTGCATGGAGCGGTGGGAGGTCGAAGAGGGAGCGCAGACGGCGCAGAGGGGCAATCCTTACCCCGGCTAACTCGGCGAGTTTGTCCGCCAACGTGATCAAGGCGCTAGGAATAGGTAATTTTAACGGTCGTCTGCCATGCCGCCGCAGCGCGACTTCGGACATGAATCGGTGGAAAGGGACCGGGTACGCGCTCGCGATATGGTAGCATTCCCCATTGCGGCCCTCGTCGGCGGCGGCGATGAGGCCCGTGGCAAGATCGGCAACATTAATAGGGTAAATCAGAGGTGAGGGTATGAATCGCGGGACGATCGGGGAACGCCGCGCAACGTCATCGAGAACCGCGAACAGACCGCCCGGCTTAGATCCGATGACAAGACCCGGCCTGACGACCACGGCGCCTCTCTCGATTGCCTCCTTCTCACACAGCCACTTTGTTCGACCGTAATCCGTCGGAGCATGGGGACTGGCAGCTTGGCTCGACACGAATACGACACGGACTCCGGGCCTCGCCCCGGCGAGTATCGATCGCAAAGCGTCGAGTTCGATATGCGAGCGCATAAATGGTCCACGGTCGGTCTCTGCCGCCAGATGAATGATAGCGTCCACATCCGCCAGCAACCCGTCGGGAAGAGACTCCGTTAGATCGTATTTCCGCCATGTCGCCTCACGAGTGTCGATTGCGCTTCTAGCCAAGGCGACGACATCGTCTCCGCGAGCAGCCAACTGCCTCACGACTTCTCGTCCTATAAAGCCGCGCGCGCCCGTGACTGCAAATGTCTTCACCACCAATATCAACGTCCTCTGTTAAACACGTATCGCTGAGCCAGAACGTAACTGATAACAACCGTGCAGATATCAGCGAATATTTTTGCTGGCAGAAGCGGTATGGACATCCACAAGAGTGAACTAAGCACCGCGCTCGAGAGAAAAGCATTGCCTAAAAGAAGCGAGGCGTAGCGCGACCCTTGGCTGAAGATGGATCTTGCGGTCTGTCCGATCGCTTGAAAGGTCAAAACACGATGAAAAAAGAACGCAAAAATACCGGCCAAAATTTTCCCAACGACGTTCGCGAAGAAGACTTCAAGTGCCCCGGATAGTACGAAGGCGTAGAAAGATCCGATGTCGATGAGATAAGCAAGGACCTGCCCAGACAGGTACAGGATTGGTGAACGCATGTTAGGTATTGCGCGCGAGCACGACGACGTGATGCAGAGCGCTCCTCCCAAGTGCGGGTCGCAACGCGTACTCAGCGCCGCGTAGCGGGCGATCCATGAAGTTCGGAACCATCTGCCGAAAATTGACCCCGCCCGACATCAGGTAGCGGATCCAATTGTCGAGAGGCTGGTGATGAGCGATCCTGAGGCCCGGGAACTCGTTCTCGAAATTCTTTCTGTCACGTTGGAAGACAATATAGCTGAGTGCCTGATTGGCGTTCAGCATTGCCGTGTTATCGGGGTTCTCCCAGTTTTCCTGCTGTGGGTCATAGGACTCCGATGTGAAGAGGCGGGTGAATACAAAACGTGCGAATGGACTCCAATAGGGTTCAATCAGAATAACCGCGCCCTTGTCCGATAGGGTTCTGTTGACCTCCCGCAGGAAACGGCGAGGTTCGGGAAAGTGATGGAATACGTGCTGCGCGAAAAATGTCCTGACGGACTTATCCGCAAGGTCCATCGACTGGGCGTCGAGCGTACGGTCCAAGTGTGGGGCATCTACCAAATCGGTCGCGAGAATCTCGGGATCGCGCTCTTTCAATGGCCAGGCGCCTGCCCCGAGTTCTATTCGAAGACCGGGCCCGGACGTATAGCGATCTTCCAGCGCAAGCATCAACCCTTGCATCTCGCCAAACACCGATCGCGTCAACGCTTTGCGTTCGATGATCGCACGGTGGGCCTCCACGCGCGCCGTTGAATCCATGGCTACGCCGCTCAGCATCGGTTCCTGGAGAATGTTCCTCAAGGTCTGAAGCATATGAACTCTACCGGTGGAAGGGTTTGGAATACTTCTGCTGAATAAAAACAGAATGTCGCGGGATGAATGCGAACTGGCCGTCTTCTTTGTTCACTGTGGTGCCGCCACCTTCGACGTGAGGGCTTTACGTGAGATTCTCGGCCTTATGGCATTCAGCCCATTAATCCCAAGGTTTCTTAATAACAGCCGCGACGCATGGCCTGCAACCACAAATCCGCCCCCCCTCGCAGAGGCGGCCGGTCGTGTCCCACGAGGTGGTGTAGCTGAGCGGTCATCGAGGGTTCCGCGGTAGGGTCGAGTTGCTGACAACAACCGAACCGATGGATGACCTGGATGACCAAACCCATGATGGACCTGCGCGAGCTGGTCGAGAAGAGTGCTGACGCCGACATTCTTCGCGAGATGATCGGCTTTGCCGCCGAACGGCTGATGGAACTGGAGGTCGGCGTTGCGACCGGCGCCAGTTATGGCGAGAAGAACGTCGAGCGCCTGGCCCAGCGCAACGGCGACCGCGACCGCGACTGGCAGACCCGCGCCGGCAGCGTCGAACTGCGCATCCCGAAGCTGCGGACCGGTTCCTATTTCCCGTCTTTCCTTGAGCCCCGACGGGCCGTCGAGAAGGCGCTCGTGGCCGTCATTCAAGAGGCCTACGTGCATGGTGTATCGACGCGCTCCATGGACGATCTGGACTTGCATCGGAACGAATGCGGCTCTTGCGCATGTTGTGTGGTTTTCACGGCGCCAGGATCAGTCGGCGGCGGAGCAGTTCGAGATTTCCGCGACCATACATTGAGCGCTTGAGCAGCTTCAGCTTATTCAC
>NZ_JAZHLK010000088.1:0-6413 GCF_036549515.1 Aurantimonas sp. E1-2-R+4
ATCTCTCGTCATGGCGTTGCTCTCCTCAGTGGAATCGGCACCCCGAGCCTAACGGCTCAAGGCGGGCAACGCCGCCCACTTCAGAGTTTCAACAGAGACCGGGACATTCCCTCCGGATCGGCATGGCCGAGCGTCACCGAAGCCAAGCCGTTGTTGAAGTCGACATAGGCGTTGCCGTCGACGTCCCAGACGGTCGACCCCTTGCCGCGCTGGATGAAGAAGGGCGATACGCCACGCGGGTATTGCGTCAGGCTCTTGGAGAAGGTCTGTGACGCGAGCGGGATGACTTCGAGGGCCGCCTCCAGCATGTCTTCGGAACGAGAATAGCGGAGGCTGTGAGGGTGAGTCTGGTCCATCTAAAATTCCAAAGTGAGCGTGTGCCGTTATGCGAAGGCTAGAGCCAGGCCACCGTATGCCCGGCTTTTTCGGCCGCGCGCGCCGAGGGGACGTTGTCGCGGGCGATCCGAGCCAGCTTGGGTCCAAACATCTGCCGTGCCAAGATAAGCATTTTCAGGGCAATGCCCTTGCCTCGGAAATCGGGAGCCACCGTGTAGCTGATCTCGTCGCCATCTATACGAAACGTGCCGACGCAGTGTCCTTCGATTTCGGCGATATGAAGCAGGGGATCGGCGCGCCCGAGTCTTCGTTCCAGCCATGAACGATGGGTATCCCAGTCCACAGTGGCGGAATTGACGGACATTCGACGTGTGAGCGGATCGTTCCGCCAGTTGAAAAGCAAGCGGGCATCTTCCATTGTCGCTAACCTTATCATCATGGGGTTTGATATCCCTGATTGCGGGGGATGGCAGAATTTCCTCCGGCAACCGCCGCATTTTCCTCCAGGAAGCGCAAAATCGCGTCCGTTCCAAACTCCGGATTGCCCGGATAAAGTGCCTCGTAGACGGCCGATACCATCGCGAAGTCGGACGGCTCGTCGACCGTCCAGCGTAGCGCCGACAGATCCTCGCCATTCTCGAAATTGCCGAGACGGAAGCGCTCCGGCTGGCGATGCAGGAACGGCATCACATGCTCCCGGTCGACCGGTGAGGTCGCCTCGCGCCATGCGGTCGCCAGCGCCGCGAACGTCGCAACCTCGACATCGAGGCCGTCCGGAAAGGTCGGCTTGATGGTGTTGGAGGCGTAGTCGTAATCGCCCTCGACGGCGTAGCGGACGACGGCGTCGACGACCGTCCAGTCGGCCAGCGGACAGTCGCCGGTCAGCCGGACGACGTGGCTTGGCTGGTAGGGCTTTGCTGCCTGGTAGAAACGATCCAGAACATCATCGAGGCTGCCGCGATAGACCGGCACGCCGCATTCGGCGCCAACCGTTGCGACCGCATCGTCCGCGTCATGGTCGCTGGTTGCCAGCACCAGCGTTTCGAACGATTTACAGCGGCGGATCCGCTCGATCTGGCGGGCGAGCATCGGCTTGCCGAGGATCGGCTTGACCACCTTGCCGGGCAGCCGCCGGGAGGACGCGCGTGCCTGAATAACAGCGATGATCATGCCAAATCCTCCGGCAACGCTCCAAGTTCGATCAGGTCGCAGGGTTCGCCATCGAGCATGTAGTGAAGGCGACGCCGCCCTTCCTCCTTGTAGCCCAGCTTCAGGAAGGCACGGCGCGATCCTTCGTTCGGCGCATACATTCCGGCCGCCAGCTTGCGCACACCGAGATGCGCGAAGGCGTGGCGGCTGACCGCGGCGATCGCCTCGGCCGCGAACCCCTTGCCCCAGCAGTCGCGCTCGCCGATCAGCAGGCTGACATCGGCGACACCGTGGTGGGCCCGAATGGGGCCGACCTTGATATTGCCGATATGCCGCCGGTTCTCGTTGAGGAAAATTCCGTACAGAAACTCATCGGAACGCGCGTTCACCGCGGCGACGAATGCCCGCACGCTGGCTTCGGTCTGTTCCCGCCAGCGGGTTTCCAGAAAGCGGGCCACCTGCGGATCGTTCAGCCAGCCGACATAAGTGTCGCCAACATCGTCGACCGCGAGTTCGCGCAAATGCAGACGCTCGGAGGATATGACCGCCATCTCACACCTTCTTGAAGTTCAGGCCATGATTGCTGAGGAAGGCCTTGGCGCGGATCGGATTGCTGTCGGAGAAATTGAACAGGCTGCCACAGGCCAGCGCGCTGACGTCGGTCGCGAGAAAGGCGTCCTTCATCTGCTCGTAATTCCCGGAGCCGCCCGCCGCGATCACCGGCGCCGTCGACACCGCCATGACGCGCTGGGTCAGCGCGATGTCGAAGCCCTTCATCATCCCGTCGCGGTCGATCGACTGGATCATGATCTCGCCGGCGCCCGCCGCGATAATGTGCTCGACGTGCTCCTCCAGCCCGACATGCTGGGCGCGCCGGCCGCAATCGCTGTAGAGCACGTAGTCGCCGCGCTCCTCGTCGAAGCGCACGTCGACGCAGACCACCACCGCCTGGGCGCCGAAGGTGTCGGCGGTCTTGGTGATGACCGACGGGTCGCCATAGGCGATGGAATTGACGACGATCTTGTCCGCCCCGTTCAGAATCAAAAAGGCCGCTTCCTCGGCCGTGGTGATGCCGCCGCCCATGGCCATCGGCATGAAGCAGACCGTCGAGACCTCCTTGATCAGCTTCTGCAGGTCGGCGACCGAACGGCGGTCGCGCGAGATGTTGAGGAAGATCAGTTCGTCGGCATATTGCGAGTTGTAGACGGCCGAGCTCTTCACCGGATCGCCGACGTCGCGCCAGCGGTCGAATTGCACCGTCTTGACCAGGCGGCCATCGACGAGCAGTTGGACCGGGATGATTCTCTTCTCCAGCACTGGCCGTCCCAATAGCAGAAATTCTCGAGCAGCTTCAGCCCGTTGGCCTGGCTTTTCTCGGGGTGGAACTGAAAGCCGACGACGTTGTCCCGGCCGACGATGGACACGAAGTCGGTGCCGTAATTCGTCGCCCCGATCCAGTCCGCGTCGTTCTCGCAGTGCATGGCGTAGGAGTGGACGAAATAGAAGTCGCGCCCCTGCTTGATGCCGTCGGTGACGGGGTGGGAGCGGCGCAGGTCGACCGTGCTCCACCCGACATGGGGGAGCGGCATGCCGGGGCCGCCCGGCAGCCGGCTGACGGTGCCCTCGACGAAGCCGATCCCGTTTGTATCGCCGCTTTCGGTGCTTCTGGTGGCCAGGAGTTGCATGCCGACGCAGATGCCGAGCGTCGGTCGCCCGGTTAACGCGAAGGCGCGGATCTTGTCCGGTAAGCCCTTCGACTCCAGATGCGCCATCACCGCCTTGAAGTTGCCGACGCCTGGCACGATGAGATGGGTCAGGTCGTCGAAATCGGAACTTTCGTCGACCATCACCGGGTCGAAGCCGAGTTCGTACAATGCGTTCCAGGCGGACTGAAAATTGCCGATGGGCATCCGCAGGAGGCCGATGTTTTCCATGATTCTTCCCGCGCTTTCAAAAAGCGCTGTCGCTTGGGACCGATCGGATGATGCCGCTGCAGGTCGTTTCTATAGATCGGTAGCACAGTCTCGGCAATCCCGCGGCCGCTGGGCAGCCCGGTGGGTCGAGAGCCGCTTGTCGTCGTGTGGGCGGAAAGGCGGCGGCGAAATTTACTCCGCTTCCAGTGCGGCGACGATCCGCTCGACGCCGCGCCCGTCGGTGACCTTGGCGGCGGCGAAACCCATCGCCGCCAGTCGGTTCCGGTCGCCCGCCAGCCGCCGCACTGCCTTTTCCACATCCGCCGCCGTGACGTCAGGAATGCCGCCGAGCAGCTCGGCTGCGCCCGCATCGACCAGAGCGGCGGCATTGCCGGCCTGGTTATCGGCGAGTTGCAGGAGCAGGGCCGGCTTGCCGAGACAGCAACGTTCATAGCTGGCGCTGCCGGGTGCGCCGATCACCAGATCGGCCTCGGCGGTCAAGGCGGCCATGGTGGCGGCGTCGGCGTCCGTGACCAGACGCCAGGAGGGTGCGCCGCCGCGCAAGAGATCGGCCACCGTCGCGGCGTGTGGCGCGCTGGCGCCGAGCACGACCACGACGTCGATCATCCCGGCCAGCGGCAAAAGGCCCGCGAGCGTTATTCCGGTCGCGTTGGGCGCATCGGTCATGCCGAAGGTTACCAGGGCGGCGAGCCGATCGCCGCCGGCTTTCAAAGGCCCGGATGCGCGGCGTCGGCGAAAGGGCCCGCGAAGCATGGCGTAGGAGCTACCGCACATCAGCTTCGCGCCCGACGGAACCAGGCCGGCATAGTCCTCGGCCCGGCGTCCGTGTGTCGTGTCGACGAGATGGGTGCAATGGTGACGGCGATTGGGAAAATCGTCGATCACGAGGATCCGACGCGCCCATCCGTTGGCGGCCTGCTCAAATGCTTCGCCCAGTCCATAATGATCGACGACCAAAAGATCGATGCCGTCGGGC
The DNA here is from genome assembly GCF_036549515.1 of Aurantimonas sp. E1-2-R+4. Taxonomy (NCBI): domain Bacteria; kingdom Pseudomonadati; phylum Pseudomonadota; class Alphaproteobacteria; order Hyphomicrobiales; family Aurantimonadaceae; genus Aurantimonas; species Aurantimonas sp. E1-2-R+4. Next base: position 4,396 of record NZ_JAZHLK010000088.1, read on the forward strand.
CATTCCGCCCGGAGGCGCGTGCTGTCGGAGGGATCGCAGCGCAATCCCGTCAAGCTCGCCGGAAAGGCTTCGCCGAGTTCGCGCACGGTTCGCGGCGTCGCGTCGGACACTGCGAAGCGAACGGCCCAGCCCGCCTCCCGCAGCGCCCCGGCGAGCGCCATGCAGCGGACCACATGCCCGCCGCCGATCGTCTGCGACGCATCGCACCGAAAGACGGCTGTCCCCGTCATTCCGCAAATCCCAGCAGATACATCCCGGCTGGCTCCTCGTTCCGGCCCCGGCCGCCACTCATGTGGCAACCTCGGTCACGCTCATATTCGATTCGCCGCGCATGAGGAGATCGTAATCACGGATGTTGAGATGGACGTTCACGCCGGCGAAAGAACTGGCGAGTCGGATGTCATAGGTGACGGCGCTCGCCGTCGCCGGCTGGTCGGCGAATTCGATCGCCGCCTGGTGGGTGATGAGGCGCGAGTTCGACGGCGTATCTGCAAGCATCTGGTGCTGCATGAACACGCCGGCCTGTGATGGCCAGACCTTAACGCCGTCCCGATAAACGCCGACGCGCGGAGCAGTCGACCAGAAATTGGCGCCGAGAACGAGGCTTGCGCGTACGATTATCGTCGAGTCCGCCGCGAAGGGCGTGAGTGTGACCGAAAGGCCGGTGACTTGCGGCGTATCGAGAGTGGTCGTGAATCCGGTCGTCAGACGCGCGGAGACGACCTGCAAGATATGGCCCGGCGCCTGGACGCCTTGCGGAAACGCCGCGCGGCCCGTCGCTCGATCGAGCTTCATCGCCTCGCGCCAGATGGCGCCGTCCGGGCTGACCTTGACGGAAAAATCCTCGTCCCCTGCCAGGCCGAACTCGGCGCGGCCGGAAAATCCGGTCTGAAAAATCAGGCTCGCGGTGTCGGCTATGGCGGCCTTGTTCAGCACCATCCGGTGATCTCCCCCATCATGGCTGAACAGACTGCCGGGCGATGCGACGGCAAGCCGGTTGGTCGCGTCGGCCGATGTGCTGATCCCCACCGTATCGGGAGACATATCCCCCGTTGCGAGCGCGCCGAGCGGCGCCCATCCTGCCTGATCATAGACATACAGCTGAGCCGAATCCTTCACCCAGGCACGCATTCCGTTCGCCGGTGGCAAGAACCGCCAGCCCCCCGTGCTATAGACCGCAATATTGCCTGATTCGCCTGTCCAAACGCCGGTAGCGGCTGGCGGGACAACGAAGCGTGTCCCCTCGGCCGGTGTGACGGGAGGATCCAGAACGGTCGCGCTTTCGACCATCAGTTGGACGGCAATGTCCAGAATGTCGATTGCTTCATTGTGCGTCACATGTTTTTGTGCCTGAGCCGGCATGACGTAGGGGAGGCTTAGGTTTGGCGACAGTTCCATGAGATAATCTCCAATTGAAGATCGGAGTCTACGAGGAGCCGTCCTCGAGGGGATAAAAATTTTGCCGGATTCCTTATGTTGCCTCGACCGACATAGTGAAACGCCAATGGTCTCCGACATCCGATTCGTCCATCGACGTGTGTGACCGGTAGATGCATGGCCCCGGCGCTGGCTGACTTTCCCATCAATTTTGCGCTCACGACAAAGAATCTTACCAAAGGAAAAGTTTTACGATCAACGCGTCCATGTCTTATCCACTAGGGGGGCGAAGTGATCGGCGAAGCATCATTCGTGAAACACGTATGGTGATATTTTCGCCAAATATCTAGAGAACGGGATTGGCCATGTCTCAGTTAAATTACTCGAGTCACCTACGTCTTTCTGCCTCCAAGCATGCGTTAACGGGTGCATTGGTGGCAGCAGGCGTAATTCATCTATATTTGCTGGTAGTCGCTCTCGATTCCATGTTCTTTTTTCTTTCTGGATTCACCACGGGTTCTCCGGTTATAAGTGTCGGTCCACAAAGAAGTTGAATGATATGAATCGTTTGTGATTCCATGCTGTTGATTTGATTCGACGAGGGCATGGAAGCGATGTGGACGAAAGCAAACCGCGGGAAA
>NZ_JAZHLK010000089.1:0-6403 GCF_036549515.1 Aurantimonas sp. E1-2-R+4
CCGCAAATCTGATGAAACAGCCTTTCCCATAGAGCACCTCCTGCTCACAGAGAATCAAACCGAACATCAAATGGGAACCCGTCGATTCAAATTATTCGCCGGATGCTCTAGCCCGAGAGCCTGAACCTGAACGCGAGGGGGCCGCCCAGTGAGCGGCTTAAGTGCCTATGCCGCTGGCGACGATTATGCCAACCGGGAAGGCAGCGAGCCGATCTTGGAATACGCGTAAAACTAACGGCCCGGCTTTAGCGCGTCTAGCAAATCTCCCCACTCTTGCATCAGCGTCACCCGTTGCTCCCAATAGGTAGCGCGGTTGTAGGCTCGCCGGATCGCGTTCTTGTCCTGATGCGCCAGCACCGCCTCAATTACGTCTGGATCGTAGCTGCGGGCGTTAAGGATGGTGCTGGCGGTCACCCGAAAGCCGTGGGCGGTCACTTCGTCCTTACCGTAGCCCATACGCCGCAGCGCGGCATTCATGGCGTTCTCGGAAAGTGGACGCTTGGTCGAACGGATCGAAGGAAAGACCAGGCCGCCGTGCTCGGAAAGCGGCCAGACCTCTTCCAAGACCAGAAGCGCCTGTTTGGATAGCGGCACGTCGTGCGGAGCGCGCATCTTCATGCGCTCGGCCGGAATGTGCCAGACGGCCTTCTTTCGGTCGAACTCGTCGCGGGTGGCGCCCCGTACCTCGCCGGGACGGACACAGGTGAGGGCGAGGAACTGGAGAGCGGCTTTGAGGGTCGGCCAGCCGTCGTAGTCATCGATCGCCACGAGGAGCTGGCCGAATTTCCTTTCATCGGTGATCGCGGCACGGCCGTTGACTTTCGGTGACTGAAGCGCGCCCTGAAGGGCCAGGGTCGGGTCGGTCTCGGCCCGGAGGGTGACAATCGCCAGCCGGAAGACACTGCCGATCACGCCGCGCAAGCGCCGCGCCGTCTCTCTTCGGCCGCTCTTTTCGATCTTCTGGAGGAGTTGGAGAATTTCCGCAGGGGTGATCTCTTTGATGGGACGCTTGGCGAGCGGGCTGGCCAGGTCTTCTAGGAGCCACTTGGTTTTGGTAACTGTGGCCGCCGCCGCTTTCCGTTCTTCCATCCGCTTAACATATTCCTCGGCGATTAGGCCGAAGGTGGTGCGCGCTTCCGTGAAAGCTGTGGCCTTCTCCTCCTTGCGCTTGGTGGAAGGGTTGATGCCGGCGACCAGCAATCTCTTGGCATCGTCCCGCCTCTCTCGCGCGTCGAGAAGCGACACTAGCGGGTACTTGCCAAAGGAGAGAATATTTTCCTTCTCCAGGTAGCGATAACGCAGCTGCCAGAGCTTAGAGCCGCTTTTTTGGACGAGGAGATAGAGCCCGTCGCCGTCGGCGAGACGATACGGCTTGACCTTGGGTTTGGCGTTCTTGCAGGCGAAGTCGGAAAGCGGCATGGGTAACGGGCCTAGGGGTAATGGGTAATACCCGGATCGTTACCCACAAACTGATGCGTTGCAATGGTACGTGGCAGGGCGCCATAAGCAGCNAGGGGTAATGGGTAATACCCGGATCGTTACCCACAAACTGATGCGTTGCAATGGTACGTGGCAGGGCGCCATAAGCAGCCATACCCAGCTAACTCATTGATTTTTATTGATAGGAGGGACGCTATGAGAATATGGGAAGGGGAAATGGTGCCCAGGGACGGAGTCGAACCGCCGACACTGCGATTTTCAGTCGCATGCTCTACCAACTGAGCTACCTGGGCGCCGTTTCGTCGAAACGCTCCGAATGCGGAGCGCCAAGCCGGCGAAAGCTCGCGCCTTATAGAAAAGCTCCAACGCGCTGTCCAGCGTTTCGGCGGCGGCGCCTGGAAAAATATGACGATGCCGGGTTGCCCGGCTTGGCAGGGGCGCTTCGCGACTTTGGTCGGCAAAGGCTGCTTTTCGCTTCACTGTCTGTTGACGCGCCAACCGAAATCGGAGAGATAGCGCCCAATGCTGCCGTAGCTCAGTGGTAGAGCACTCCCTTGGTAAGGGAGAGGTCGAGAGTTCGAGTCTCTCCGGCAGCACCAGTCCGCTTTCACTGCGGACCTTGCTCCCCCTTCTTCACTGACGCTGATTTGCCTCGCGGCTTTGGTTCACGCTTCGAGTTTCACCGAACGGCCGCGCTCATGGCTCTGCGTTGCGGCGTCGGCCAGCAGCCCCGCCTTCAGCCCATCCATGCCAGAGGGCGAAAGCTGGGTCCCGCTGGTGACGGCGTCGATGAAATAGGCCAATTCGCGGCGATAGGCCTCAACATAGCGTTCCAGGAAGAAATTCTGGACGGGATCGGCCGCGACCCCCGCCTGATTGGCGAGGACCACCGTCGTTTGGGGCACGTTCTCCGCCTTCAACAGGCCCTTCGAGCCGTGCACTTCGACGCGCTGATCGTAACCATAGGTCGCTCGCCGCGAATTGGAGATCTGCGCGATCTTTCCCGTTGCGGTCTTGAGCAGCACGGCGGCGGTGTCAATGTCGCCGGCTTCGCCGATGGCGCTGTCGACCAGGCAGGAGCCGACGGCGTGGACTTCGGTGATTTCCTCGCCGAGCAGGAAGCGGGCCATGTCGAAGTCGTGGATCATCATGTCGCGGAAGAGGCCGCCCGACGACTTGATGTAGGAGACCGGCGGGGGGCCGGGATCGCGCGACAGGATCGTGACGAGCTCGACGTCGCCGATATCGCCATTGTCGATCCGCGCCTTCAACGAACCGAAATGCGTGTCGAAGCGGCGATTGAATCCGATCATCAACGGCGCATCGCCGATCCGCGCCAGCGTGTCGCGAATGCGTTGCGAGTTGAGGTCGACCGGCTTTTCGCAGAACACCGCCTTGCCAGCGCCCGCGGCCGTCTCGATAAACCCGGCATGGGTGTCGGTCGGCGTGCCGATGATGACGGCGTCGATGTCGGCGGCCGTCAGGATCGCGTCCGCCGGGCGAGCCTCGCAGCCGGACGCGGCCGCAAAACTCTCGGCCGACTGCGGCAGCGCGTCGGCCACCGCGACGAGTCGCGCGTTGGGATGCGCGACGATATTGCGCCCGTGGATCTGGCCGATGCGGCCGCATCCCAGAAGGCCGAAGCTCAGCATGACATGTCTCCAGAAGTCCAATCTCGCGTCGCAGGACTAATCGCTGAGATTGGAATAGACAATCCGAGCTTGAGAAGGATTAGAATTCAGTCTCGGGACGGCGACAGCGGCCGGGCCGGACAGGCGACGAAGGAGCGACGAGATGCGCAGACGCGAAGCCGAACATCCGTTCTACCGCCCGCTCTGGATACGCGGGTGCATGACCGGTGTGCTCGTCGTCTGGACCGCGCTGGAATGGGCAAACGACGCGCCCTTCTGGGGCATCATGACCAGCGCGGCGGCCGTCTGGGCGATCTGGACCTTCTTCCTCGCCTACGATCCGAACGCGGCGGGCAAACCGGCCGGCGCCGAGGCGGATGCGTCCGGGGAGGGAACGGCCGCGACCGACACCGAGACCAGCGAAGGAAAGTGACCCTGATGTCCCATCTGCGCGTACGACCGAAACGCGACCACGACCGCGTCATACACGTCACGCCCGAGAGCGCCGGCTGGAGCTATGTCGGATTCGAGCTGTATCGGCTGGCCCCCGGCGCCAGCGTCGCCGAACGCACCGGAGAACGCGAGGTCTGCCTGGTCCTCGTTTCCGGCCGTGCCTCCATGGCAAGCGATGGCGAGGACTTCGGCCTGATCGGCGAGCGGATGAGCCCGTTCGAGGGCAAGCCCTGGTCGGTCTATGTGCCGGCTGGCGACCGCTGGCAGGTGACGGCCGAGACCGCCGTCGAACTTGCCGTCTGCTCGGCGCCGGGAACCCCCGGCGCGCATCCGCCGCGGCTGATCGCGCCGGTTTCGCTCGGCCAGGAGACGCGCGGGCAGGGCACCAATGTCCGCCACGTCACCAACATCCTGCCCGAAACCGACCCCGGCGCGGATTCACTGCTGGTCGTCGAGGTGATCACGCCTGGCGGGCACACCTCGTCCTATCCGCCGCACAAGCACGACACCGACAATCTGCCGGACGAGTCCTCTCTCGAAGAGACCTACTACCACCGCCTCGATCCGCCGCAGGGCTTCGCCTTCCAGCGCGTCTATACGGATGCGCGAGACGACGGCACGCGCGAACTCGACGAGGCGATGGTGGTGGAGGACGGCGACGTCACGCTGGTGCCGAAGGGCTATCACCCCTGCGCGACGACGCACGGCTACGATTTGTACTATCTCAACGTCATGGCCGGGCCGACGCGGACGTGGAAGTTCCACAACGAACTGGCGCACGAATGGCTGGTAATGCCGCCGGCGTGAGATCAGAAACGGGGCTTTGGCGGGCGGGCGCGTACTTGTCCGTCTCCGGCGAGAGTTCGGCACGTCCGCAATCCCGCGAAGCCGGTTCGCAAGTCGGGCTCCCCGATCTTGGCCGTGCCCACCTCTCGCGCCGCCGCAAGATCCTCCGACCCGCCCTTTCCAGATTCTTGAACGAAGCAGACAAGGTTCAAGGCATGGGCCCCGCGCCTGGACGGTGGCTCTGCATCTCACCCGCGCCGTTCAGCGGGTCTTTCCTCCGGAGCGATTGCGCGCACCCTTAGCAGGATCGCGATGAAGGCCGCGGCGGCGGCGTCGATCGCGCGATCGTTGTGGATGCGATGAACCGCCTCGGCGCTCTCGGGCACGTCGAGCGTCGCCTGGCGTCGCAGCCGCAGGTCGATCTCCTCCGGCGTCTCCCGGCCTCGCGCGGCGATCCGTGCGACCAGCAGGTGGCGTGGAGCGGTGATCTCGATGATGTGGAGGCGGGAAAAGCGCTCCGCCGCGTTCCGCAAAGCCGCCCGCGACACATTGGCGACGACGGTCTCGCCAGCCTCCAGACGTCTCGATATCTCAGCCGGCAGGCCATAGGAGAGGCCATGCGCCGACCATGTCAGGCAGAAGGCTCCGGCGGCCTCGGCCGCGGCGAATGCCGCCGGGGTCAGGCTGTCGTGGTCCTCCGCGTCGACAAGCGCGATGCGGGTGACGACGCGGCGCGGGAAGAAGAATGTGGAGTCCGTCGCGAGCGCTGCGGCGGCAATCGCCAGCAGCGAATCCTTGCCGGCGCCGCTGGGTCCGACCACGGCGACGAACGACCCGGGGAAACGATTTGCGAATGGGGCCGCCGCCCCGCTGGCCTGGCGTTGCTTCGTCGGCGGCATCAAGCGGCATCTCTGCAGAGAAGGCTCGGCGAGACAGCAGCGGTCAGCCGCTCGTCCAGACGGCCGGTCCGTATATTCAGCCCCGGTCGGTCCGCGCGGCGATGGGCCATCTCCTGAACGGCGGCGATGTCGTTCCGGGTCAGATCGTCGCGGCAGGTTCGCGCCGCCGTCTCCAGGATCGGCGCGGCGGCATCCGGCGAAGCGAGGCCCTGATGATCGACGCGGCTTCCTTGACGCGAAAGGTAGACCGCGTCTGCCCATTCCATATCAGCCGAGCCGTTGTGGATCAGGTCATCGATCTGTTCCCGCCTGCGCGTCGGTTCCTGCAGCGTTGTCTTGAACATCCGTTCCCCCTGGAGGCAGACCATGCGCGCCTGGGCAACTGCCGTGAGACGCTCCCCTGTCTGCCACGATCGCACGTTTTCGGCGCGGCCGAATCGCATTCGCGGAATTGTACGGAATCGTCCTGCGCAAGTGGATCATCAGCCTTTGAGGCGAAGATCGCATCCGCGCCCGCACTTGCTTGGAAGCGGACGCTGTTGGACGGGTCCTGGACCCAGTCAATCCCAAAACTGGCCCTATGGTCGGATCGCGCCAAGCCTTAAGCCTTGATCAGGCGCGCCCAACGCTGCCGCAGCCTGAAATCGAGCCATCGGGCGGGCACGCGCCCACGGGCGCAGTGGACGGCCTATCCCGTTGAACCGGGGTATCCGAGGGGCGCGCCATCCTGTCGAGCGGATGCATGAGAGGCAGGATGGCCAGCGTCTCGCAGGCTGAGTCGCCGGCCGTCGCAGCTCTACACAATCAGGCGATGAAAATGAGGATACCCACATGAATGATACGCTGACCGCCGCCGATCTCGCAGCCACCTTCGACGCCTTCAACCGCCACGACATCGAGGCCGTGATGCGGGCCTTCGCCGACGATTGCGTCTTCTACACCGTCGGCGGGCCGGAGGTGTATGGCACCCGGATAGAAGGCGCCGAGGCCATGGCCAATGCCTTCAGCGGCGTATGGTCCACGATGCCTGACGCCCACTGGGATCATCACAGCCACTTCGTCCAGGGTGACCGGGCGGTTTCGGGGGATGTCCCGAAGTTTGTTGAACTTCGTTGAGCGGCGATGCCGGGTTGAACGTTACGCGGCCCTCGATGCAGGGGCAATGAACTTTTCGGCATTTTGGCGCTGATGGGC